>NZ_JBEYER010000088.1:0-28654 GCF_040634005.1 Micromonospora sp. NPDC007271 | reverse complement strand
GCTGCTCACCGAGCTGGGCCTGGAGTCGTTCACGGCTGTGCGGCTGCGGCGCCGGCTGCGCGAGGACCTCGACGCCGACCTGCCGCTGACCGTGTTCCTTGACGGCGCGACGCCGCGCACGATCGCCGACGCGGTGGAGTCGTCACCCAGGCGGGACACCGAGGTTACGGAGACACCGACCCACAACGCGCTGTCCTCCCACACCGGATCCGAACCGTTTCCGCTCACCCCGATCCAAGCCGCCTACCTGGTGGGCCGGGACCCGTCCTTTCCGCTTGGCGGCGTGGCGACCTTCTTCTACTTCGAGTACGACCGGCAGCCCGCCGACGATCCGGAACTGGACGTGCTGCGGCTGGAAGCGGGGTGGAACCGGCTGATCGCCCGTCATCCCCTGCTGCGGATGGTGGTCGACGCCGACGCGCGGCAACACATCCTGCCCGCGGCGCCGCCCTACCGCATCGCGGTCGTCGACCTGCGCGCCCGCGACGACGATGGCGTCGCCGGTGAGCTTGCCCGGCTGCGGCACCGGTGCTCGCACCAGCTACGGCCGGTTGAGGTGTGGCCGTTGTTCGATGTGCGGGCGGCGCTGCTGCCGGACGGGCGGGCTCGCCTGTTCGTGGGGTTGACTCCCTGCTCGCCGTGCGCGCCCTCGCCCGGCTCGCCCGCGACGGCCTCGCGGGCGCCACCGTGCGGGATTTCCTCGCCGCGCCCACCGTTGCCGGCCTCGCCGCCGCTCGCCCCACCCCGACCCAGTAGAGGGAGCACCAACGAGGTGTACGACGTCATCATCATCGGTGCCGGCTCCGCCGGACTCAGCGCCGCCCAGGTCCTCGGCCGCCAGCAACGTCGCACCCTGCTCATCGACGGCGGCCCACCACGCAACCACCCCGCCGACGGCATCCACATGTACCTCAGCCGGGACGGCTTCCCACCCCTGCGCCTGCTCGACACCGGCCACCGCGAACTGGCCGCCTACCCCAGCGTCGAGATCCGTCAGACCCGCGTCGAGGCCGCCCACGGCAGCATCGACGACTTCACCGTCACCCTCACCGACGGCACCACCCACCACGCCCGCCGCCTGCTACTGGCCACCGGCCAGCTCGACGAACCCTGGCCCATCGACGGCGTCGCCGAACGCTTCGGCCGCAGCGTCTTCCACTGCCCCTTCTGCCACGGCTGGGAAGCCCGCGGCAAGAGCATCGCCGTGCTCGGCCGCGAACCCGCCCAGGTCATGCTCGCCGCCTACCTCGCCGACCGGTACGCCGACGACGTCGTCGTCGCCACCCACGGCCCGCACCAGCTACCCGAGCCGATCCTGGACAACCTCAAGGCGCTGAACATTCCCCTCATCGAGCAGCCGGTCACCGCGCTCACCGGTGACCTCGACGCCCTGCAGCTGCACCTCGCCGACGGCACCACCCTGGACCGGCAGGTCGTCTTCCACCGGGCGCCCACCCGCCAGCCCGCACCCCTGGCCGTCCATCTCGGCGCCGAACTGCTGCCCGACGGCTACGTGCGCGTCGACGAGTTCGCCCAGACCACCGTGCCCGGAGTGTCCGCCGCCGGCGACCTCGCCCGCCTGCCGGCCCTGCCCGACGGGCTCACCCTCGTCAGCCAGGCCGCCGCCGACGGCGTACGCGCCGCCGTCTGGCTCGAACAGGGCCTGTTCCGCGCTGGCCTACCCGTCCCACTTGGTTGACAGCCCCTTGGCCGGCTGCCAATCGCAGTTCTCGGCCCGGCGGGGCGTCCTCGGGCTCAACCTGTGGCTCGGACGCCCCGCCGGCCTCCGGCGCGCCCTACTCGTACGGGTTCTTGGGTGGCCTGATCTTCTGCCAGGTGTCCACCTCCAGGTACGGGATGTCGGATCCGTTAATCGGGTCCTTGGCGGTCTGCGGAACCCACCGGCCGGTGGCCTGCACCCAGCTATCGGCGGGCAGACGGGGCACATCGCCGCTGAGGCCGATCTTGATGGGCATGCCGTCGGCGGCACAGCAGCTGAGGATGATGCGGGCGAGCATGGGTTGGCCGTCCGCGCCGGGGGCGATGAAGCCGGTCAGCTGGACCTGTCGGTCGCGCAGCGTCTTGCCCTCGCCGTAGAGGGCGCGGGAGCCGTAGTCGAGGAGGGTGAGCTTGACCGGATCGCCCGACGGCAGGGGCGGGAAGGGGCTGTACTCGCCCGACGTTCCCGCGGTCTCCTGCCGGCTGCTGGTCAGGGCGGAGCCGGCGCGGGCGGCGGTGTCGGCGCCAAGGGCCGACGGCGCGGCGAAGAGCAACGCAAGAGTCGGCAGCAGTAGCAGCCAACCCGCCGCCGGCCCGGAGTGGTCGTGCCCGTGCCCGTCGTCGTCGGCGGAGTGGGCATCCGCCTGGCGCGGGCCACGGAACTCCTGCGCCAGGGCCACCACGGCGGCGATGATCAGCAGGATCGCGGCGGCGATGAGGAACGGCTGTAGGCCCTGTTTGACGTAGCGTAGATACACGTCGGTGACGCTGGCGCGCAGGATCGCACCACCGAAGAACACCATCACCACGGCCTGAGCGCCCCGGTTCACCAGATCACCATCCCCACTGCCGCCGCGACCAGCACGGCCAAGACGAAGGTCGCCGGCGCGAACCGGACGGCGAACCGCCGCCCGAACATTCCGGCCTGCATGGACACGAGCTTCAGGTCAACCATCGGACCGACCACGAGGAACGCCAGACGAGCGGTCAGGGAGAACTGCGACAACGACGCGGCGACGAACGCGTCCGCCTCCGAGCAGATCGACAGCAGCACGGCCAGCGCCGCCAGCGCCAGCACCGACAGCACCGGCCGGGCCGCCAGGTCGTGCAGGAACTGCTGCGGCACCGCCACGTTGATCGTGGCCGCGGCCATCGCGCCGAAGACGAGGAAACCGCCGGCGTGAATGATGTCGTGCCGGCAGGCCGCCCAGAACGCTGCCATCCGGGGCAGCCCGTCGAGGTGCGCCCGATGCGGCAGGCGGATCCACTCGGTGCGGCCCAGCCGCAGCCACAACCATCCGATCAGCACCGCCACCACAAGGCTCGCCCCGCCGCGGGCGGCGACCATCTCCGGGTTACGCGGGAACGCCACGGCGGTCGCGGTCAGCACAATCGGGTTGATCGCCGGCGCGGCCAGCAGGAATGCCAACGCGGCGGCGGGCGTGACCCCGCGGCGGATCAACGATCCCGCGATCGGCACCGACCCGCATTCACAGCCGGGCAGCACGACTCCGGCCGCGCCGGCAACCGGCACGGCGAGCGCCGGATGCCGGGGCAGGGCCCGGGCCCAGAACGAGCGCGGCACGAACACCGCGATGACTGCCGACAGCACCACCCCGAACACGAGGAACGGCACCGCCTGCACCATCACCGACACGAACACGGTCAACCAGGTCTGCAACCGCGGGTCCGCCGCCAGCGCGCCAATCTGTCGGTACAGGACGCCGACGAGGATGAGGAGCACGCACAGCACTTCGACAGAACCGATCGCCCGATCGCGTTTCGGCGGCGTGGGCTTCGAATCCGTCCCCGATGACGGGTGCGGGTGCTGCTCGCCAGGCGGCGCGGCAGGGGGCGCAGAATCGGTCGTGCTCAGGGCGATCACCTTCTCCGGGTGTCCAATGCACGGGCATGCTGGGAGTGGTCAGAACGTGACGCAGGCCCGTAGCGGCGAAGGCCACCGCCCCTGCGTCGGCCTGCGCCGCTAGGGTCCGCATGCCTGCGGGGATGGCTGACTCACGCACGGGCTCCTCCGACGACAACCACCCAGCGGCGGGCGAACGAGGAGCATCATCCGGCTATTGAAATCGACTGTCACTACGTCTCCGCCGGTCGTGATCAGTCTGTGACAAGACACCAGGCCACTCTGGGTCTCCTGCAGTACCCGGCCGCTGCCGCAGCCCCCACGGCATCCGCTAAAGGAAATCGGTTGCCAACTTGAGCAAACTCGCCGGGTTCAGCGGCCGCTTTCCCAGCCGCCATCCAGGCCCGCGGTGACGAACTCGCCGGCGATCCGCCCCAACCGGACGTGATCGGCGCCAGACATCGGCCCAGCCCACGAGCGCGTCCTGCCCGCCTCCTTGCCGGACATCTTTCGTATCGGCGGATGAAACTTTGTGTTCTCTGAGCAGAAATATCGACTGGGCGTGGTCAAAGGCCTTACGCTCCGAGCCAAACAACCATCGATGCGGGGGATGCCATGTCCCGTCGAACCGGAAGACCGTCCTACCTCCTGGCCTCACCTGCCCGGCAACAGCGATCCACGACAAGGATGGGCGCGGGCGCTGCCGCGGTGGCGTTGGCTCTGGGCCTGGTCGGCGGACTGATCGGGTTCGCCGTGGGCCAGCCGAGCCCGACCGAAGCGGGCATCGCTCAGATGCGCGAAGCCAACGCCAAGCGCGACGTCGAGCAGATCATCGAACTCACCGAGATGGCCCGCGGAACAGCGGACCAACTCTCGCCGATCCTTGTCGCCATCAAGCAGGACTCGGACGCCGGACGGACGCCCGAGGCAGCTCAGGTCCACCAATGGCAGCAGACCATGCGCCAGCTGACCGAACAGTTCGCCGACCCACCGTCGGGCACGACCGCAACCAACGTAGCCCGTGGTGGCCTCAGAAGCGCGGTGGATCAGGGCACCATCGCGGTCGACTCTGTCTCCCTCTCCATCACCAGCCCCGCCCCCGTACGCAAGAACCAGTTGGCGCTGGCGGCGCGGCAAGCGGCCCTCGCGTCGGTAACCTGGTCGATTGCCGCGGCCCAGCTTGACCAGATCAATATCGATGCGGGTCGGGGCCACCAACACGTCTACCTAGACGCTGGCGATGCAGAGGGCGCTTTCACGCCAGATGGCGCCGCCGAAAGCTCCGACGGCTGAACCCGATCCTGCTCCCCGTCGACGAGGTGTGGGTGGACCGCATGGTCACGCTGTGCGGCGTACCTTGGGAACGGGCGGTGGTCGAGGCGATGTTCGTAGAGTGGGGTCGCAACCTGGTGATGGATCTCGGCGACCGGATCACGTCGTTCCGGTTCCTGATCCGCGATCGGGACGCGAAGTTCCCGCGATGCTTCGACGAGGTGTTCGCCGCCGACGGCGTTGACTGGTGAAGATCCCTCCCCGAGCCCCTCGGGCGAAATGCTACGCAGAACGGTTTATCCGCAGCGTCCGGCACGGGTGCACCGACAGACTCCTGATCCACAACGAACGTCACGCCCGCGCCGTGCTCGACGGATACGCCGCCCACTTCAACGGGAGCCGTCCACACCAGAGCCTCGCCGGGCACCCACCGAACCACGACCCGGTCGTCGCCATCCCGATCAACGCGCCGATACGACGCCGCCGAGTCCTCAGCGGCGTCATCAACAAGTACCAGCGGGCGGCATACTCGGATCAACGAAACGAGTTCACGGACCCTGCGCCGAGTTTGGCACGGTACAGGGCCTCATCCACGTGAACCACGTCTTCAGCACCCGTATACCGCGGACGGCGACCGCGAGATGCGGCACGCTGGCCGGTTACAGGGAGAGGCCTCGGCCTGTCACTCGAGCAGTGGTACCCATGCGGCGGCGACGGTTCCGTCGCGTCGCGCCTCGGTGAGCCGTTGAGCCGGAAGCGGCTCGGGATGCACTGCCTGCTGCAGGGGACCAACTCCGTAGACGGTGGCGACGGCGCCCAGCGCCCTTGCGGCGGTCGTCCAAGTGGACGGTATCTCCGCGACGCCGTAGGCGAATACGTGACCGGCCGGATCGTGCAACGCGAGACCCATAGCGTGCAGACGCACACCCCAGGTGGTCACCCTCCCCGGCTGTGTCGCCGATGGCCAGCGCGGCAGGCCCAACAAGATCGCCGCCTCCACCTGCGCCTCGCACCGCGAGCCAGTGAGGGTTTCCGTCCACGCGGCGCTGGCTGGCTCGAACCAGGCGGCGGCGACCACCGGCCCGGCGGCGTGAGAAGGCTCCCCTGGCTGTGGGATGGGAAATGGAGCAGCCCACGGCTTCTCCTGGCTCGTCACCCACACGTGCAGCCGTTCACCGCCGCGGCGTTTCGCATCATCGGCGGCGGCAAGCACCCATGCATCGCTGACCTTGTCTCGCGCGCCTGAGCGATCCGGGTGGTTCACCGGTGGAGTCGGCTCCGTAGCACCTGCGCTTTCCACAGCCGGTGATCCATCCGATACCTCTCGCGATGTTGCTGATGTCCACGGGCGGCGTGCGTTCACCGGTTGAGTGGGCCTGGGTACTGCCGCAGGTACGGGCCTGAACGCGTCGACTCCATTCGGCAGGAGCGTGATCGGTACGAGCTGGCCTGTCCTGTACAGCTGGTACCGAGCACATGTCAGCCAGCTCTGCGCACTGTCGCAGTAGTGGTTACGCCAGACGCTCAAGCTCGCGTTGAGCAGCGGGAAAAGGGGGCAGTCCTGAGCGTGTGAGCAGCCCATGTCACTCCGATCTGGCCAGCGTCACCCGGCGAATGGGTGGGATGGCATGAGTTGGAGGCGCAGGTCCCGGTCAGCAAGAATACATACCGTATGGACGACTGACGATCGGGAGGCGGTCGTGTCGAACGCCGCTTAGATCAACGGCCTGGTCACGCCCCACTACGGCCTGGTCGCGGTCGGACGGCCGTCGCCCGTGGCCGATGACGCGTCCCCGTCGGCCGTCTGGTTCGCCCGACTGGCGCGAGGCCAGCCCCGCACCCCGGTCGGCGCCGCGCGCCGAGCGTTCGCGCTGCCGGCAACAGGCCAACGCACTGCCCGCACCGGCCGATGGGTGGAGTGGGCAAGTTGCGCCTCGCCGTCGGCGATCACGGTCTCCAACACGTCCAGGCTGCGGTTGGCTGAGCGTGCGGCAGCCGCGTGCATCGGCGAGCCGTCCATCGCCACCGTGGACAGGTCCACCAGCCCGTGCCGGGCGCATAACGCCAGGACCTGCACGAACAGCGCCCGCAGGCCCTCGCGGTAACGACGCAGGAACTCCGACAGGTCGAGCTCACCGACAACCTTCAGGACCTGCCAGCACAGATGCTGCGGCGGCAGCCGACAAACCGGGCACCAAGAAAACGAAGACCGCGAACCCCCGCCCACGCCGCACAGGTTGAAAATCAGGTTAGAAGCTGCTGACCAGCTTGACGAACGCGTCGTCGATCTTCGCCGGGTCGCGGGCGTCGAACGCCTTGCCCGCGGACGCCTTGGCGATCCGGTCCAGCGTCCCGAAATCGGACTGCTCATCAAAGGCGATGCAGAAAATCTTGACGGGTCGTTCCGGATCCAACGCGACATCCTGGAGCAGCCGGGCGAGATTGTTGTCCTTGTTGTACTCGTTCTTGCCGTCCGTCAATACGACCACCGCGTTGATCCGGGACTGGTCATAGTGGTCGAGCATGTGACGGTGTGCCGCCCGTACGGTGGCATACAGAGCGGTGCCGCCCCCGACATGGAGATTGTTGATCTCATTGGTGAGCGCCTTCTGGTCGAAGGCCGACAGCCGGACCTCCTCGCTGTACGGCGACTTCGGCCGCTGTTTCGTCTCTGACGAGAACGACCAGAGCGCGACCTGGTCCTCGGAGTTCAAGAGGCCGAAGCCCTTGACGGCGGCCCTGGTCGCCACCTGGAACCTGGTCCGGTCACCGATCTTTGCGTTCGTCATCGAACCGGACGTGTCGATGGCGACCAGGATGTTCGCCTTCTTGCGCAGCGTGCCCCAGCCGGTGAGGATCGCCTTGACCACGGTGGGATCCGGCGGGTCGAAGTAGGTGAGATCTTGGGCCCCGCGCCCGCCGACGGAGGCGATCAGCGGACCGGACGCGTTCCGCTCGTGATCGCGGAACCCGAGCCGGCTGAAGCTCCGCTGCTGCGGCGACTCCTGAAGGAACGCCAGGAAGTCGGCAGCGGCGTCACGTTGCTCCGGGCTGGCCGAGGGGAGGACCACGTACGGGTGGTCGAGGTTGAACGTGCCCTCCTTCGGATACACCGCGACCAGCGGAACCCTCGGCTTCTCGCCCCGGGTCGGGCTCAGCTCCCCCTCGTTGTACTGGTAGACCAACTCCTCCTGCGTCACAACCGCGCTCATGTCGGTCGGGGCCGCCGTGCCGGCGCCGGACAGGTCCGCCTCGGCACGGTTCTTCAGCAGATCCACGATGTCGTCGCTGTAGTGGGACACGTTGGCCTCGATGCGGCGGACGAACTGGGTCACCGCCGGATTCGCGAGGTCGCTCTCGGTGAGGTCACTGGCCCGGTTGATGGCCGCGTAGTACGTCGCGATCGTGGCCGCCAGCCCAGAGGTGGACAGGTACGGGTTGACCTTGCCGAAGGTGAACCGCCCCCACTCGGGGCGACCGAAGGTGGCCCAGCCTGTGCGCCCAGACAAGCCCAGGATCTCACCCCAGCCGAGTCGACCCTGCTGTTGGAGCAACTCTCCCTTCGGCTGCGGCATGGCGATGACCAGCGGGCTGTTCGCGATCGACGGGTACCGGCCGGGGGTCTGCGCCGGGCGCCCGGCGGCCTCGTCCAGCAGCTTCAACTGCCCGGTCCACAGGGTCGACGTCGGCAACCACACCTGCGGCCGTGGCAGGCTGGGCTGCTTGGCTGCCCAGTCGCCGGCCAGCGCGTCTGTCGCCGCACCAGAGGTGAGGCCATGTACGGTCACGACGGCGCACCGGCCACCGACCCGCCGATCGCTCTTGTTGTAGCGTTCTGCCAGCTCGCCGAGCAGCACGTCCTTCTCGGTCGACGAGCTGACCTCCAGCGGCGTGCACGCGACGTCCGCCGCCGGCCGGACGATCAGGTAGGCCGCCGTGACGACCGCGACTCCGGCCACGATGGCCGCGGTGTACGGCAACCACGGCCGGGCAGTCGGTCGACCTGAAACCATTTGGTCCCTCCAGGGTGTCGGCTGACGGCGTCGACATCAGCCACCAGCCCGGCCGAGCCGCGGTGCGGACCGACCGGATCGTGTTCGTGGGTCAGGGGCCGGACCGGAGCAGGGTCGTGGTCTGGTCTGCTGTCGACGCCTCCCCGGGATCCGGCTCGGTGCTCGGGACCAGCGCGGCGGCGACCAGCAGGCGGACGACGTACACCACGACGAAGGTCACCACGCCGGTGAGTGCCGCGGCGCCGACCGCGGTCGACGCGACGTAGCCGGACGCCATGCCGACCGCACCGAGGAAGATCGCGATCGAGACGCCCCACGGGTCCCCGAGCTCCCGGCGGAGCCGACCCGACCAGGGGCCTCGCCGTACCGGGGCGGTGGGCTCGCGGTTCTCCCGCCGCGTCGGAGCGCCGGCCAGGCGCGTGACCGGCGCGTGCTCGGGGAGGTCGGGCAGGGTTGGCCCGGCCGCATGGCCCAGGGGCGGGGATCCGGGCGCCGGATACGACGGTGTCGGCGCGGTGGCGGCTTCGTTGCCCTGCTTGAGGACGGTCTCCAGCAGCAGGTCCGTCGAGGGCCGCGCGGTGTGCCCGAGCAGCCGCAGCAGGACCTGCTCGGCGTTCGGCCGCGCATCCTGGTCCTTCTGCAGACACTGCCGGATCAGGTCGTCCAGCGCGTCGGAGAGGCCGTGCAGGTCCGGTGGCTCGTGCAGGACACGGTTCATCACCGCGACGATCGAATCGTTGCCGAACGGTGGCCGGCCCGCTGCCGCGAAGGCGATGGTCGCCGCCCACGCGAACACGTCACAGGCCGGACCCACCCGGTGGTTATGAAACCGCTCCGGTGCCATGTATGGCGCCGTTCCCATGACCTGCCTGGTCATCGTCTCGGTGACGTCGAGTGCGCGGGCGATGCCGAAGTCGATCACGCGTGGACCGTCCCGCCCGAGAATGACGTTGTCCGGCTTAAGGTCGCGATGGACCACGTCGGACTGGTGGATCGCGGTCAGCGCGGTGGCGATGCCAACGGCCAGTCGGTGCAACGCGTTCCCGGAGATCGGACCCTGCTCACGGACGTGCCGCTGCAGGGTCGGGCCCTCGATGAACTCGCTGACCACGTACGGTGGGTCCGCGTCTACCTCGGCGAACAGGATCTGAGCCGTACAGAAGGGGGTGACCCGTCGCGCGGCGGCGATCTCCTTCGCGAACTGGGACTTGATCCGGGGGCTCTGGCGCAGGTCGACATTGATCATCTTGACCGCTACCCGGTTACCGTTCCCGTCCCTGCCCAGGTAGACGACGCCCTGGCCGCCCGCGCCCAGCCGCCCGATCAGCTGGTAGGGCCCCGCGGTGCGTGGATCATGCGAACTCAGCGGCGTGGTACCCGGCATCCTGCCCCCTGTCAGCCCGGCCATTGTGGCTCCACCGAAACCCTTGACGAGCCGCGCCGATGCGACGGACGACACAGGTATGGTGCCACGGCCGCACCAGCATGAAGACCCCTCGCCTTTCGGCGTGTCGTGTCGTTTCCGGGCTCGACCGAGCGGCGATGTCCGTGTTGCCAAGAATCCGAAGTCTCGAAACTGACGGCGCAGGTCGGGTAGGTGGGGTCATAATCTGCGGCGCCTCGCCCTGGATTCCGCGAGAGCACGTCGATCTAGTCGGCTCGCGGCGGTGAAGTCGCGGGTCACGGGGTCGCGGCCTGGTGGAAACGGCGAAACGCCTAGTGACGCGCCTGTCGGTGGGCAGCTCCGGTGAGCTGGAGATCTTCCGGTGATCGCATAATCGGTGTAGGTCTGGCACGTGTACGTGAAGGTGCCCACGCGCCGCACCCGTTTCATCCATATCGAGAGGGGTGGCTGTAGTGCCTTCGGGTGTGGGGAGGGCCCTGATGCAACACGCGCCGGAAATCGACGACCCCGACCTGCTCGGCTGGTGGGTACGGCAGCCGAACCAGCGAGGCCGCCAGCGGGCGCGGCGCCCGACAACACCAAATCCACCGGCCATCCGGTTCGGATTCTACCGGCGGATGCCCACGTCGGCTTCCAGGACCGGGCGTCGTCGTGCCGGTGGCAGCGCAACTACGCCGAAGACCTGACTGCCGGCCGCGGTCGAATCGTGAGCGAGTTCTTCGACGAGGGTGTCCCCCGCCGGATCGCTTGGCCGGACCGGCCGCAGGCGCACGGCTGCTCACCGCCGTGACGGACCTGGCACGCGGGTTCGACGCGATCGTCCCGGGCGAGTACGAACGCGCCTTCCCCGGCCAACAGCTCGAACGGCTCACCCCCGACCGGGTGGGGATCAGGGTGCCGTCGACGATGACGATCTGCTCGACGGGCCGTCGGCGTACCGGGGCGAGGGCCAGTAGGGGTGCGAGGCTGTCGATGACGCGGTGGACGGCCGAGTGCGACACCCCGACCAGCGGGCCGATCTGGAGGCATGGTCAGGTTGGGTACGCCGGTACGCGGCGACCAGCAGCGCCCGGTAAGCCCCGTGAACGGGAAGAACCACTCAGGGGCGACTGCGGCGATCACCTGCAACTGGACATCTTGAACGACCGTCCTCCGCAGACGGACACCGGGTTTTGCGAGACATCCATTAGCGACCACTCTGCCGGACTCCACTGCGGGCGACTCGCGGTCGGCTCACTCTTGGGCCTTCCCACGAGGTTGTCGACGGGTGTATATGTATGTAAATCGATTTGCACAGGGGCAACGGATCGGCTCGTCACGGGCGGCCAGCGCTGTGATAGCGGGTCGCCTGACCGCTGTCACAGCACCTCAGGCGCGGTTCTTCGAACAACTCGGTGAAGGAGAATGCGATGGCAGGTCAGAGAGGTCTCCGTCGGAGGTCGTTCCTCGTCGGCGGCATGGGAGCTGCGGTGCTGCTGGGTGGTGGTGCGTCGCAGTTCATGAACATGAGAGCGGCCTGGGCGGCACCGACAGGCAATCTGTATCAGGCAGCGCTGGCCAAGGGGATCCGGTACGGCTCCTCGACCGCGACGTGGCAGGTGCAGCCGGACCCCGCCTACGCGGCGCTGTATGCGCGCGAGAGTGGGATGCTGCTCACCGAGGACGACCTGCTGTGGTATCGACTCAAGCCGACGCAGACCTCGCCCCTGGACTTCAGCTACGGCGACCAGATCGTGTCGTTCGCCGCCGGCAACGCTCAGCCGGTGCTCGCGGCGCACCTGGCCTGGGACGAGGGACTGGGTGACGGGTGGGCCCCGGACGCCCTTTACAACCTCAGCACCCAGGACGCGCGCGACGTTCTGTTCGGGACGATCCAGCAGGAGGTCACGCATTATGCCGGCCAGGTGATGGCCTGGGTGGTGGCCAATGAGGTGACCGACGGGCGGCGCAAGGACGCAAACGGGTTCTGGACGGTCGAGCCCTGGTACCAGACCATCGGGCCGACCTTCGTCGAGGAGGCGTTCAACCTCGCCCACCAGTGTGACCCGAACGCTCTGCTCCTGATCAACGAGTTCGGATTCGAGACCGGATCGGACGCGGCGGCTCGGCGGACGTCGATGCTCAAGGCCATCGACTATCTGCAGAGCAAGAACGTCCCGGTGCACGCGCTGGGGATCCAGGCACACCTGAATGCGAACGGGTTCAGCCGGCAATTCGATACGGCGGCCTACCGGACCTTCCTGTCGGACGTCGCGGCGCGGGGGCTGTCCATCTTCATCACCGAGATGGATGTTCAGGACGACGGCCTGAAGGCCGACATCCCCAGTCGCGACGCGGGCGTGGCGGACGTGTACTCGCAGTATCTGTCCGTGGCCCTCCAGGAGCCCGCGGTTAAGGTCGTGCTCAGCTTCGGGCTGAGCGACCGCTACACGTGGTTGCAGGAGGACTTCCCGCGCAAGGATGGAGCCGCGCGCCGGCCGCTGCCCTTCGACGAGAACCTCCAGCCGAAGCCGGCCTACACCGCGATCCTGCGGGCCTTCCAGAACGCTCCGGCACGCACACCACTCTGATCGGACTCGGCACGGTGCACTCCCCGGCTCTGACCGGCGCAAGGCGCCGGTCAGAGCCGGCTCCCAAATAGCGGTGGCCACCCGAAGGGCTCCTCACGCGCCATCGGATCGACGCGGATCGTCACAGCCGGTCGCCGTAGGTCTCCACGGCGTTGTGGCTGCTCACCCGCTGCCTGATCGCCGGCGGCAGCGACGCCAGGGCGTGCCGCGGGTCGTCGAAGTCCCAGTGCGGGTAGTCGGAGCTGAACATCAGGGTACGGTCCGCGCGAGCGATCTCGCAGAGCACGTGCAGGTGGTGGCGGCGCTTCGGCTCCGGGAGTGGCTGCGTCGTGAACCGGATGTGATCCACGATGTACTCGCTGGGCAGTCGTCTCACCCACGGCACCTCGTCGCGCAGGCCCTTGACGTTCTTGTCGAGCCGCCACATCACGTCGGGGATCCAGCCCAGCCCGCCCTCGGTGAGGATCACCTTGAGGTTCGGGAAGCGCTCGAAGACCCCGTGGCAGACGAGGCTGATCACGTTCGCCTGGAACACCTGGCTGAGCCCGCTGTGCCACTCGACGTAGTACGTCGGCGTCCCGCCTGCCATTGGCGGGGAGGTGCGGAAGATGCCTTCGCCCGAGTTGGGGTGGACCGCGACCGGAATTCCCACCTCGTGCGCGGCCTCGTAGATCGGGTAATAGTGCCGCAGCCCCATCAGGATGCCGGTGAGCGGCAGCAGCACGCCGACGAAGCGCTCGTCCTCGGCCGCGCGCCGGATCTCCTGGGCCGCCAGCACCGGGTCCTGCGCACCGACCACGATGTAACCGCGGTACCGGTCGTCGGCATCGAACCAGGTCGTGGCCAGCCACTGGTTGTACGCCGAGGCGATCATAGCGGCGGCATCCGGGTCGGGCATGGCCCCGAGCCCGAGCACCTCGCCGCCGATGAGCACCGCGCGGTCGATGCCGTTGCCGTCGAGCAGCTGTTGCGCCGTGAAGGCCGGGTCGGCGCCCGGCGCGGACCCGTCCGGGGCGCGGGCGTCGTCGCGGAGCACCCCGGCCGGGTTGAGGTAGAGCATGTTCCGCGGGATCGACACCGCCTCGCGGTGCCCGATCGTGGTGAGGTTACGGCGCTCGTCAAGGCCCAGGCGACGCTGCGCGGCCTGGGACAGGAACGGCCGGAACTCCCCGAGGCCGCTCTTGGTGATCGGGTGGACGTCGCAGTCGACGAGCCGGTAGCGGCTCGGTGCGGCCGCCTCGGCGGTGGGCTGGTCGAGCAGGTCGGCCATGGGAGCTCCTGTCCGGACAGTCGTTGCGGAGATGGCTCGAAGCCGCCAAAGTTATGCATAGCAAATCGATTGGCGAGGCGATAGACGAATCAGTGGGTGGGCCGCATGGAAGTTCGGGTCGGCAGCGTCGAGGAGGTGCGCCGGGACGGGTGCAGGATCGTCGAGGTGAACGGGCGGCCGGTCGGCGTCATCAGCGTCGGCGAGGAGTTCTTCGCGATCATCGACAGGTGCCCGCACATGGGTGCGTCGATGTGTGCGGGCTCGCTGAGCGGTACCTTCGTCGCCTCCGAGCCGCACGAGTACGTCTACGGCAAGGCCGGCCGGGTGATCCGCTGCCCCTGGCACGGCTGGGAGTTCGACCTCGAGAGCGGCCGGTCGCTCCTGGAGCCGAAGCGCTTCGGGCTCAAGACCTACCGGGTCACCCAGCTGGACGGCGAGGTCGTGCTGCACGCGTAAGCATCAGCGGGCACCGGGCTATCGGAGCTTGACGACCTGCCCCAGATTCGAGGAACGGTAGCCCGCCAGCGCGACCTCCAGGGCGCGCACGCCGTCCTGCCCCGTCGCACACGGGTCCTCAATCACGCCTGCGCGCACCGACGCGAGGAACGCCTCGATCATCGCCCGATCGGCGTCCTCGGCGAACGACGCCCGACGCAGGCCCCGCGGGCCGCCCTCGCGCGCGCTGATGACGTTCAGCGCCTCGGCCCCGTCGGTGATCTCCAGCGAGCCCTCGGTGCCGACCAGGCGGAGGTAGAAGTCGTAGTCGTGCGGGTGGTTCGCCGGCACCGACCAGCTCGGGTCGATGCTGCCGACCGCGCCGTTCTCGAGGCGCAACGAGACCACCGCGACGTCGTCGACGTCGAGGTTCCAGAGCAGCGACCCGGCCTCGGCCGACACCTCGGTCACCTCGAGCCCGCTGACGTGCCGCATCACGTCGGTGACGTGGACGGAGTGGTCGATGAGTGCACCTCCGCCGGCGGCCACCGGGTCGGTGATCCAGCCGGGGTACGCCGGGGGCAGCGGCGGGCGCCCGCGGTTGCCACCGACCAGGCCGATCAGATCGCCCAACCGGCCGTCGCGGACCGCCGTGCGCGCCCGCTCGACCATGGGCAGGAAGCGGGACACGAACGGCAGGTGCAGCTGCACGCCCGCGGCCGCGCAGGCGGCGACCATCGCCTCGCCGTCCTCGACCGTCGTGGCGATCGGTTTCTCGCACAGGACGTGCTTGCCGTGGGCGGCGGCGCGTTCGACGTGGGCGCGGTGCTCGTCGTTGGCGCTGCACACCAGCACGGCGTCCACCTCGGGCGAGGCCAGCAGCGCCTCGGCGTCGCCGGTGAGTGGTACGCCGAAATCCTGGTGGATCCAGCGGGTGTGCTCGGGCTCGGGGTCGTACAGGCCCACGACGCAGGCGTTCGGCGACTCGGTGAGCGCCCGCGAGTAGGCCCAGGCGTGGCCCATGTGCGCAGCGCCCAGGATCGCGACGCCGACCGGCTTGCGGCTCATGAAAGCTCCCACGTGGTCAGGTCGATCGTCTGGCCGGTGCGGGCCGATTCGAGGGCGGCGAGTGCCGTGCGCAGCGACTCGACCGCCTCGACGGCGGGCACCGGCGGGGGTCCGCCGTCGCGGCACGCCTGGAAGAACACGCTCAGCTCATGGGTGAACTCGCGGTCGCCGAGCACGTCCCACCACTCCGTGTCACCCTCGTGGGCGTGCAGTACGCCGCCCATCATGTGGTCGTAGTCCCACGACAGCCGGCCCTCGGTGCCGGTGATCTCCGCACGGAGCTTGAAGCCGCGCGAGGCCGGGTGGGCCCAGCTGCACTCGATGTGCGCGATGGCGCCGTTCTCGTAGCGGACCGTCGTCAGGGTGTAGGTCAGCGCGCCCGCGCCGCTGTCGGCCGCCATGCAGTGCACGCGTACGGCGGGACTGCCGATAACCCACCGGGCGTAGTCGAAACTGTGCACGGCCTGGTCGAGCAGCGGCCCACCGGATGTCGCGGGGTCGGCGAGCCATCCCCCCTCGCTCCACCCCGGTAGCGAGGTCGTCGTCGAGTGGCTGAGCATACGTACGAGCCCGATTTCGCCCGATGCCGCCAGGTCGCGGGCGAGCCGGTGGTCCGGGCCGTAGCGGGCCACCTGCCCGATCGAGAGCAGGCCGGGCGCGGCCTCGGCGGCCGCGAGGACGCGGCGCGCCTCGTCCATGGTGCGCGTGATCGGCTTCTCGCACAGCACGTGCCGGCCCGCCTGAAGGGCGGCGATCGTGGCGTCGGCATGGGCTGTCGGCGGCGTGCAGATGTCGACGACGTCGACGCCGAGGTCGAGCAGCGCGTAGAGGTCCGGCACGACTTTCGCGCCGTGCCGGTCGGCGATCCGCTCGGCCTTGCCCGGCACCGGGTCGGCAACCGCGGCCAGCCGGACGCCCGGGGAGTCGCGGTAGGCGTGCGCGTGGACGCCGGCGATCATGCCGGCCCCGAGCAGGCCGACCGTTAGCTCGCCGGTCACCGCGCACGGCCCGCGATGGACGGCGCCTCCGTGTGGAGGTCGGGCCCGAAGAACAGGAACACCACGAGGACCTCGCTTCCGGTGTTGGCGACCTCGTGCTCGCGGGTCGCCGCGTCGTGGGTGACCACCAGTTCGTCCCGGCCCGGCTCGCCGCCGCGCACCTCGTGCCCGGCGAGCCTGCCGTCACCGGTCCAGGCGAAGACGCTGTAGACGCCGGGCTCGCGCAGCCGGTGGACGCCGCCCGGCGGGACGACGAGACGCTTCCCGGCGTACTTGCTGGTGTTGTAGAAGACCCAGGTCTCCTCGCCATCGCCGTCCGCGCCGACGACAGGCTGGGGGCTCAGGTGGCGGTTCTCGTAGAACCATGGGTCGCCGTTCACCTCCCAGTCCACGAAGCCGAGCGGGAACCGCTCGCCGTGCTTCTCGCGGTCCCGCGGACGGACGTCCTTGAACAGCAGGTCCTTGGAGATGATCCGGCCGGCGTTCAACGCCTGGAACATCGACAGGACGTCGGAGTCCTCCTGCAACTCGAGGGTGAGAGCCGTGCCGGGGGCGTGCAGCACACCGGACGGCACATGGAATCCCTCGCCGGCGACCTGCAGCTCCGCGCGGGCATGCCGAAGGATCAGGTCGCTGTTCCAGTCGGCGAGGTAGGGCAACAGCACCTCGTGCGCCGACTGCTCCGCGATCCACGGGTGCACGCCGAAGAACGTCTCCGGGTGCGCGCCCGGGTCGACACCCGGCAGGAAATGGTAGGACTCGTCCTTGGCGTTGCGGCCGACCAGCGACGCGAACTCCTGGGGCGGATGGATGTGGTAGGGCAGCCGGTAGGCGTAGTCGAAGATTTTCGCCAGCCGCCCCAGTCCCGCGGGGTGCGAGGCGGCGTACGCCGCGCCCAGGATCGCCGCCGGGTCGGCGGCCACGGCGTCGCGCAGCAGGAGTCGCTCACCGTGCTCCCCCACGACGTGGCTGAGCCCCTCGTCCTCGGGACCGACGCGGTTGTCCGCCTTCGTCGTTGAGGCGAGCCACCGCTCGCAGATCGCGCCACGCTCCCCGACGTCGTAGGCGTTCTCGGGAAGGCCCAGCCGCCGGCCCGGCGGCAGGAAGTCGCGCGCGACCCAAGCCGGTTCACATCTGAGCACGCCGTTTCCGGCTTCGAGCAGCCGGGTGAGCACGTCTCGGGCTCCATCCGGATTCGCCGTCGCCACGATCAGCCCTTCACACCGGTGAGGGCGATGCCCTGCACGAACTTCCGCTGGAAGACGAGGAACACAATGATCATCGGCAGGGCCGCGATCACCGACCCGGCGAAGAGCAATGTCCAGGACGTGCGGTTCTGCACCACGAACAGCGCGAGGCCCACGGGCGCGGTGATCTTTTCGGGGCTGGACAGGATGATCAGGGGCCAGAAGAAGTCCTCCCACGCCCCCTGGAAGGTGAAGATCGCGTTTGCCGCGAGCGCCGGCGCGCACAGCGGCAGCACGACGGACCAGAAGATCCGGAACTCGCTCGCACCGTCGATGCGGGCGGCCTCCAGCAGTTGGTCCGGAATCGAGAGCATGTACTGACGGATGAGGAAGATGCCGAACGCCGACACGATCCCCGGCATGATCAGACCCCAGTAGGAGTCCAGCCAGCCGTGCCCGCCGTTCCCCATCCAGTCGTTGCCGCCGAAGAACGGGATGTGCTTGATGATCAGGTAGTTCGGGATGAGCGTGACCTGGCCGGGAACCATCATCGTCGCCAGGAAGAGCATGAAGATCACGTTGCGGCCGGGGAACCGGCGCTTGGCGAAGCAGTAGGCGCACAGGGCGTTGAAGAACGTCTGCAGCACGGTGATCGCGATCGCGACGAAGGCGCTGTTCGCGAACCACCGCCAGTCGCCGTGTCCCTGGCCCTGCTGGGCCTTGGTGAGGTGACCGACATCCAAAAAGCCCTTGTAGCCGTCCAGGGTCGGGTCCTTCGGAACCCAGTGCGGCGACGTGGAGAAGATCTCCCCCATCGGCTGGAACGACGCGCTGATCAGCCATGCGAACGGGGCCACGAACAAGATCGCGAGCGGGGTGAGCACCAGGTACGTGACCACCTTCTGCTGCCACCTGAACTGGATCCCGTTCTGCGGCTTCCGGGCCGGCGACCTTCGGGCCGGCGGAGCGGGCTCCGGCGCCACCTGACGCAGGTCGACTCCTTCGACGACGCCGCTCATGCCTCGAACCCCTGCCGGACAAGGCGCAGCTGGAGCGCCGTGAACACGAGCAGCATGAGGAAGAGCGCGAACGCCAAGGTGCTGGCATAGCCCATGTCGAAGTACTTGAACGCCCAGAGATACATGTAGTAGACCATCGTCGTCGTCCTGCTGACCGGTCCGCCGCTGGTCATCACGAAGATCTGGGTGAAGACCTGCAGCGAGCTGATGATCCCCATGACGAGCAAGAACAGGGTGGTGGGCCGGAGCATGGGGATCGTGATGTACCGCAGGCGTTGCCATACGCCGGCACCGTCCATGCGGGCCGACTCGTAGAGCTCATCGGGGATCGCCTGCAGCCCGGCGAGGTAGACCACCATCGAAAAGCCGGTGCCCGCCCACACGCTCATCAGGATGACCGCCGGCATCGCGAGGTTCTTGTCCGACAGCCACAGCAAGGGGGCATCGATGATGTGCGCCTGCAGCAGGTAGTGGTTGAACAGCCCGTAGTCACCGTTGTAGAGCCACTTCCAGAGGATGGCGGAGACTACGAACGGGGTGACGACCGGAAGGTAGAACGCGGCCCGGAACAGGCCACGCAGCCGCAGCGGCAGGTTGACCAGAAGCGCCAGCAGCAGTCCGATCGCCATCGAGAGCGGAACCGAGGCGCCGCTGAAGTAGATGGTGTTCAGCACCGACTCGGTGAATCGCTCATCGTGGATCATGTCGCGATAGTTGTCCAGGCCGACGAACGGCCTGTCCGGCTCGATGATGCTCCACCGGTGGAATGTCAGGTAGACGGCGAAGATCAGGGCGGCCAGCGTGAAGACCGAGAAGATCAGCATGCCGGGCAACAGGAAGACGTACGCCGACCGTTCCGTCCAGACCCGGGCCGGAAGGCCGCGCCGGTTTCCGTGCCGGATCTTGCGTCTGAGGCGTGGCCGAGTCCATCGCACGCCGGTCTTCACAGGCGCCGCGTCCGTCTCGGTCCGCACCAGCGGCCGTGCCGTCGCCATCACCGTCTCCTTTCCTCCGTGCGTCACCGGGCCGGCCCGGCCCGGTGACGCATCGCCGGTGCTGTGGCCGCTCGGTCAGTGGGCGAGGATCGCCCGGCCCTGCTGGGCGGCGTTGTCCAGCGCCTCCGGGGCGGTCTGGTCGCCATAGATGGCCTTGCCGAGTTCCTCGTTGAGGATGGTCTCGATCCGCGGGTACTTCGGATTGGAGACCGTGCTCGCGACGCCGCACGACATCAGGTCGGCGAAGGGCTTAAGGACCGGCTTCTCCTTGGCGAGGTCGGCGCTGCCGAGCAGCGACTTCGTCGGAGGCAGCAGCGTGCCCTCGGTCTTGTACGTCCAGTTGGCCAGGTTGTCAGGCTGCGAGAGGAACTCCATCCACAGCCACGCGGCGTCGGAGACCTTCGTCTTGTTGAACATCACCAGCGAGTCTCCGGCGATGGTGGTCTTGCACCCGGCGACCCCGTCGGGGAGCGGCGCCGCCGCCCACTTGCCCGTGATCTTGGGGTACTCGTCCGCGAGGGTGCCGGCGAACCAGGCACCCGCCACGTACATCGCCACGTCGCCCTTCGCGAACGCCACCCGGCCGTCGTAGGAGTTGGAGTTGAGGTAGTCCCGCGGGGAGTACTTGGCGAGGTTCACGTAGAAGTCGGCCGCCGTCTTGCCCTGCGCGCTGTCGAAGGCGATGTCCTTGCCCTCCCTGGTCAGCGCGTCGCCACCCGCCTGGTAGAGCCAGGGGTACCAGTAGTACGCCGACTCCGAGGCGAACATCTCGAAGCCGTACTTGCCGTTCGCCGTGTCGGTGAGCTTCTCTGCGGCGGCCTTGAACTCGTCCCAGGTCTTCGGCGGGCCGTCGATCCCGGCCTCTTTGAAGCGGTCGGTCCGGTAGAACAGACCGGTCGTCTCGCCGTCGAACGGCAGTCCCCACATCTTGTCGTTCCAGGTGACGAACGTCCTGAAGCCATCGACGTAGTTGTCCGGCTTCACGATCTCGCTGCGCTCCATGTAGCCGCCAAGGTCGACGAGCGCCCCTCTGGCGGCGTAGTCGCTGGTGTCGCTTGCGTTGATGTAGGCGACGTCTGGGGCGGTGTTGCCGGCGATGCGGGTGCTGAGCACCTGCTGCGCCTGTTCCGCGGGGGCGTTCTCGAATTTGATCGTGATGTTCGGGTGCCGCTTGTGGAACTCGGCGGCCATCTCCTTCATCTGCGGTTCGTTGCCGACCCAGGAGAAGAACGTCACGGTCTGCGGCGAGGCCGGGTCCTTCACCGGACCTGCGCCCTTGCCGATGCCGGTGTTCGGCTCCTTCCCATCGCTTCCGCACGACGTGAGGCTCAGAGATGTCGCGAGCGCCAACGCAACGGATGCCGCAGTCTTCCAGGACTTGTGGAACCTCACCACGCCTGCTCCCTACTACTCGCTCAGTGGAAGATACGGAGCCTTGAACCGATGCAAATCGATTGGCTAGTTGGCGGGCAGTCTCGCCAAGGACGGGGCATTTGTCAACGGATCCGGGTGAGCTCTGTCACATTGTGACGGCCCCGAGATCCCTGGGAGTGCGGCTGCTTGTCCGCCCGACCGGTCCGATGGAGCGGTGCCGTACCGGCGCCGGTAGGCACGACCGAAGTGCGAGAGGCTGTTGAAGCCGGCGGCGTGACACACCTCGGTCACGGACAACGAGGTCGACGCGAGCAGGGAACGGGCGAACCGCAGACGGCGCTCCTGCAGGTAGAGCTGGAAGGACGAGCCGGTGTACTCCCGGAACCGCTCGCTGAAGTAGTTCGACGACAAGTGCGCCCGCCGGGCGGCGTCAGCGAGCGAGATCGGCTCGCGAAAGTGCCGGTCGACGAAGCGGACCGCGGCCCGCAGTTCATCGGACACGCCGAGGCGGTGGTCGGCGACCGCGGCCTCGACCAGTTGGCGCCGCGCGAGCTCGACCACCAGGCATCCTACGAGCGCCTCGACCAGTCGTGCGCTGCCCAGCCGTGGCTCCTCGAACTCGGCCTGGAGCCGGCGCAGATCGACTTCCGCATCGAGGAAGTCGTCGGTCTGCCACGGGAGATCACCGACCGAGGGCGGCCCCAGCCCGGCGAGCTGTCGCTCCATGAGCCCCGGGTCGATGACCGTGTTGTAGCAATCGAGCGGCTCGTGACCGAGCGGCCGGATGGCGTGGAAGTCCGCGGGCGACAGCAGGAAGGCACTCCCCCGGCCGATCCGTCGCGGGGCACCGTTCACCACGTGCTCAGCCACCCCTGAGACCACCAGGCACAGTTCGTAGTAGTCGTGCCAGTGCACGTCGACGGTGCGTAGCCGTGGCCGCATCACCCGCGCACCGCTGTCGGGAAGGAGCAGCGACTCGCTGCTGAACCGCTCGACCAGGTCGGTCATGGGACGACCCCAAATCGTTTTGCTGCCAGATCTCCCAGTAGGATACGGCCATGTCGAGGAGCGAGGCAGCGTCCGACCAACGCTCGCGCGTGACGATCGCGCAGGTCGCCAGCCGCGCCGGGGTGAGCCCCACCACCGTCTCCCACGTGTTGTCCGGCAAGCGCGCGGTCGCAGTCGCCACCCGAGGCACCGTGATAAAGGCGATCCGCGAACTCGGGTACCGGCCGAACATCGTGGCCCGCAACCTGCGGACCCGGCAGTCGCACATGATCGCGGTCGTCGTCCCCGACATCACCAACCCGTTCTACGCCGTGCTCACCCGAGGCCTGGCGGACGCCGTCGACGCCGCCGGGCACGGGACATACGTCTGCAACACCGACGGCCAGCACGACCGAGAGCGCAAGTTCTTCCAGGACGCCATGGACCGCGGAGTGGACGGCATCGTCTTCGCGTCCGGCGAGACCGCGTCGCAGGTCACGTTCGGGGAGGCCGACAAGCAGACTCCCATCATCTGCATCGGTGACCAGCTCGACCATCCCCTCTGCGACGCGGTCATCCCTGACGATGAGACCGGCTCTCGCGCTGCCGCCTCCTTCTTGGCCTCGCGCGGCTACCAGCGGATCGCAATGATCCAGGGCCCACCTCACTACGGCGCGGCGCGCACGGCGGGCTTCCGTTCGGCGATGCAGGCCGCGAAGCGGAAGGTTCCCGCCGAACGGATGGTGCGCGGCGACTGGACCCGCAAGGGAGGCTACGAGGCCATGAAGGCGCTCATGGCGCTCGAGGTCCGACCTGACGCCGTCTTCTGCGCGAACGACCTGATGGCGATCGGAGCGCTCGACGTGGCCCACGAGTTGGGACTGTCCGTCCCGCAGGACGTGGCCATCGTGGGCTTCGACGACGTCGACGCCGCCACAATCGTGACACCGCGGCTGACCACGGTCCGCAACCCGGCGTACGAGGCCGGCGGCACAGCCGGCGACCTGCTGATGAGCCGGATGTCGGGCCGCTACACCGGTGCCGGACGGACCGTCGTGCTGCCCTGCCCGCTGATCGAGCGCGGCACGGCCTGAGTGGCGACCGACCACCGTCACGGCTCCGGGAACGTCACGACCGCCTTCACGAACCCATCAGGCTTCTCGCGCAGCGTGGCGAAGGCGGTGTTGATCTCCTCGAGCGGGAAGCGGTGGCTGACGACGCCGTCCATCGACAGCACGCCGCCGGCGAGGAGGCGCATGCCGACCGACATGCCGCGCATGATCACCGCGACGTCACGGAAGTGGGCGTTGACGACCCTGAACGCCATCCAGTTCCAGTAAGCAAGCGGGATGGTGCGATCGGCGCCCTGATGGAAGCCGACGATCGCGATCGTGCCGCTCATCCGGGTGGTGTCACCGCACACCGTGAGGGCGCGTTGAGTGCCCGTGCACTCGAAGGTGATATCGGCGCCGCGCCCGCCCGTGAGGGACCGTACGACGTCGGGCAGCGACTCCTTCGTCACGTCAACGGTCCGCGTGGCGCCGAGCCGCACGGCGCGCTCCAGGGCGTCGGCGCGCGCGTCGGCCACGATCAGGTGCCGCGGGCCGCGCAGGGCGGCGAGCTTCTGCACCAGGTTCCCCATGAATCCGGCCCCGATGATGACCACGTCGTCGCCCAGGCGGACGTCGGCGGCCTCGACGGCGTTGACGGAGCAGGCGATCGGCTCCGCGAGCGCCTCGTCGAGCCGGCCGTCGCCCGCCGGGAAGCAGTACGCCGCGCGCACCGCGACGTACTCCGCGAAGCCGCGCTCGGTGACCCAGACGCCGACCCGGTCCCCGACCGCCGGCACGGTCACCTCGGCGCCGATCTCGACGACCACGCCGCTGACCTCGTGGCCCGGGTACCGGACCTCCCCCACGGGCGGACCGGTCAGCCACGGCTCGAGCTCCGACGCGCACACGCCGGAGGCCACGACGCGGACCAGCACCTCATCCGGCTCGATCGACGGAACCGGGGTCTCCTCGATCTCCAAGGTCTCGCGCCCACGCAGCGCCGCGATCCTCACGGCAGCTCCCCATCGTGGAAGACCACGATCGCGTAGACACCCAGCGAGTCGAGGCGTACGACGTGCGCCCCCTCCTCGCGGACCACCTCCAGCGGCGTTCGCGTCCCGTCGCTCGCCACCACGGTCGCGTGCTCCCGGTCTTTCGGCAGCCGCACGCGGAGCGGGACATCGGTGAACGCGCGCACCGCGTCGACATCCCGGTCGTAGTCGTAGTTGACCAGGTGCAGCGCGTAGGAGCCGTCGGCCAGGTGCTGGACGTTCGCGGCGGCCGACACCGTGGTCTCGACCTGCCGCCCATGCGGAAGCAGCTCGTCGAGCGCGGCGCGGCGCGCGGTACGGACACCTCCGTGCCGCGGGAGGGAGCTTGCCACCCGGTCGGTGACGACGACCGTCCCGCCAGCCGCGAGGTATCCCTCGACGGCGGCGACCTGGCCCTCGGTCAGTGCGAAGACGTCCGGCAGGATCACGGTCGAGTACCGCAGCAGCGCCTCGGTGCTCGAGCGGTCCGGAGCGGTGACGCCGTCCGGCCAGATCACCACGTCGTAGGGCACCGCGGCGTCCGAGAGCGTCTTCGTCACGACGCGATACGGCACCACCACCGACTCATCGCGCGCGTTGGTGGTGTTGTCGCCGGCGTCCGCCTTGCCGATCAGCTCGCGCGTGCTCTCGACGCTGAAGACGACCGCGACGTCGTTGGCGGTCCGGCGCGCGAACAGCTGCTCGTGGTCGGCCAGGAACGCCTGGATCCCGCTGGCGAGCTCGTGGGGCGCGTAGAACGAGTCCTCGATGACGCTGCCCATCCAAGAACCGTAGGGCACCGACATGTTCGAGCCCATCGCCGCCGCCTCGAACAGCGAGAGCCGGAAGAGGTCGTACCCCTTGCCCTTCCCGAGCAGGTCGATCAGCTCCGGAACAACGCCGCCGTACGGGTTCTCGACCACTACGACATCCTTGTCACCGGCGAACGCCGCGACGTACCGGTACCAGTCCGGCTGGCGGTACGTCGTGTTCCGCATCTCCGTGATGACCAGGTCGACGTCGTCGGCGAGGGCGAGGTACATCGGCTCGACGTTGAAGAAGTTGCCGGAGACGATGATCTCGCGGCCGCGCGACCGCGCGTACTCGCGAGCGTAGTCGGCGAGCTCGGCGAAATACCTCTTGATCGACAGGCACTGGAAGGCGTAGTAGTCGCCGAACAGCGGCGTCGACTCGCGGTCCGACTTGAAGTCGTAGCCCTGCGCGAGCAGCCAGTCGCCGTAGTGGAAGGTCTCGAGGTCGACCCCGTCGAGCACGACGTCCACCTCCGAGGGCTTCAGCCCCTGGAGGTGGGCGCGGAAACCCTTCATGCAGTCCTTGCAGAAGCAAGCGCCATACTGGAATGCACCCATCGGCAGCTCGGCCTCGTCGAGCTGGATCCCGTCCACACCGGCATCGACCTGAATCCTGATCACTGCCTTGAGGTACTCGCGCCAGACCGGGTTGTTGCGGTCCATGTAGAAGCACTGGTGCTCGCGATCCGGGCACTCCACCCAGTGCGCATGGCAGGGCCGCCCGTGGATGTCGCGGACCACGCACTCCTCGATCAGGTCGGTGACCGGGTCACCGTCGGAGTTCACCAGCCCGCCGGGGAAGTAGTGTTCGATCGGCTTCCAGAGCTTCGGGTAGCGGTTGGACGAGAACTCACGCAGCCCCATCCAGTCGCGCTTTCCCACGCCGCGAAGCTCGTTGAGGGCGAGGACGGCGTCCTCCTGGTCGGTCAGCTCGACCGGGAACTCCCAGCCCTGGGCCTCGAAGATGATGCCCAGCACCTTGATGCCCCGCTCGTGACAGGCGGCGATGAACTCGCTGTCATTGACGAAGCCGTAGAAGCGCGAGCGGGCGTCGACCGGGCCGAACGCCTCCTGCTCGAGGTACGGCAGGGCCAGCGAGCCACCGCCCATGGCAGACCACACCAGCACGGTGGCGCGGTAGTCGACGAGCTCGTCGACCATTCGCAGGCGGCGGGGCGGGAGACTCGGGTGGTAGCAGTGCTGGCGGGGGAACCAGGCATCGAAGTAGACACCGCGGTGCATGGGCGGGGCCCTCCTGGGCGGTCGATCAGACGTGGACGTGCGGGGCGAGGGTGCGGTGTGCGATGGTCAGGCCCTGGCGGACGCGGCCGGGGTCACCGCTCCAGACCGGGTCCTCGTGCTCGACGGAGACGACACCCTCGTAGCCGTGCTGGTGGAGCGCGTCGATCAGGCGCCGCCAGTCGACCTCACCGAGGCCGGGGATGCGGTAGCGCCACCACCCGCTCTTCCAGGGCTGCTTGTCGAGCACCTGCCCGAACACGCCATAGCGGTTGCGGGCGGCGGCGTGCACCTCGACGTCCTTGGCCTGAACGTGCAGGATCCGGTCGGCGTGCGCCTCGAGCGCCGCCAGTGGGTCGATGCCGAGCCAGACCAGGTGCGAGGGGTCGTAGTTGAGCCACAGCCCGAGGTCGGCCATCCAGCCCCAGAGCTCGGGCGAGTACGCGAGGTTGGCCGGATAGCCGTCGGGATGCCAGCCCTCCATCGGGCAGTTCTCGATCACGAGGCGTACGTCGCGGGCCGCGGCGTACTCGACCAGCGGCGGCAGCACCTGCTCGGCCAGCCGGAGGTTCTCGGCCACCGTGAGCGTCACGTCACGGCCGACGAAGGTGCCGACCAGGCGCACGCCGAGCAGGTGGGCGGCGTCGATGCACCGGCGCAGGTGCGCGTGCGTCGCCTCGCGAACCTCCCGGTCGTCATGCAGGTTGTTCTCGTAGTACGCGACCGCCGACAGAGTCAGGCCGTTCCGGTCGAGGATCGCGGCGACCCTGTCGGCGTCGGCCTGCCCGAATGCCTCGACGTTCAGGTGGCTGGCCTCCCAGTCGCGGCCGGGCCGGTCGGGCCAGGCGGCGACCTCGAGGGCGGCGTACCCGTGGCCGCCGGCCCATTGGGCGATGTCCTCGAGCGACTCGCCGGGCAGGCAGGCGGTCAGAAGTCCCAGTCTCATGGGCCGAACCTCACGCGCGGGCGGGTGCGTTCGCGTAGTCGTTGCCGGCGAGGTCGACCCCTCGGGCCAGCCAGATCTTCCATCCTTCGTTCTGTGGGACGTCCTGCATCTTCACGGAGCTCGGGAAGTACCGCATGGTGTAGCCGGTGCGACGGGTGGCGCTGGTGTTGGCTCGGGCGCCGTGGACGATCCGGCCGTCATGCATCGAGAACTCGCCGCGCTGCAACTCGAAGTAGACGGCCTTCGCCTCGTCCACACCGGCGAGCTCCGCGTGGAAGGTCTGCTCGGTCATGTCGGTGGGCCGGTAGTTGTCCGAGAACCCACCGTCCAGGTGCGAGCCCGGAATGACCCGCATGCAGCCGTTCTCCTTGAACGAGCCGCCCTCGAGGGCGAGCCAGATCGTGACGATGTTGTCGTAGTCGTCGAAGCGGCCCTCCCAGTACGCGCTGTCCTCGTGCCAGGGGGTCGCCCGGCCGGTGAAGGGGTCCTTCGAGATGAAGTGGCTCGACCAGAGGGCGATGTTCGGGCCGACCAGCGGCTCGACCCAGTCGAGAACCTCGTCGGAGAGCAGGTGATCCAGCAGCCGCTCGTCGTGGTAGTGCGGCGTGTCGAGCTCGTCGGAGAGCTTGTCGCCCCTGGCTTCGAGGTGCTCGTTGAAGATCAGCTCGAGCCGCGAGAGGCGATCCTCCGGGAGCAGTTGGCGGCCGGGCAACAGATAGCCGTTCTCGCGGAAGAACGCCACATCGGCGTCGGTCAGGGTCTCAGTCATCGCGGTGGCGCCTTTCCAGGTACGGGTGTTCCGGGACAGGGGCGAGGACGACGCTACGGCGCGGCGACCGGGGCCACGACACCTATCTTCGGCTGGGCTCGACTTATCTTCCGAATGCCGCCCCGCCCGACGTCGTCCCGGGGGGGCGTGATCAGCCGTTCTCCAGGGCTCGGATGATCTCGATGAAGAGCTCCATGTCCTGCACGTAGTCTTCCGGGGTCGTCTTGGGCGTCGCACCTGTGGTGACCGCCTCGTGGAAGTGCTCGAGCTCATAGGTGTAGGGGTCCTTGAGGTGTGGTCGCCGCACGGAACGCTCGTAGGAGTCGCCGTCGGTGAGCTCCAGATGCAGCGTCGTCGGGAAGTGCCGGACGTAGGGCGTGTCGTACTCCACCTTCATCGTGCCGCTCGCGCCGTACACCTCGATGTAGGTGTCGTAACGCAGCTGGTCGTCCACCCCGGTCTCGTAGGTGACGACGAAGTCGCCGTAGTCGAGGAGCGCGACGATGTAGCCGCCGTTGCGCCACATCTTCGCCGCCGAGACCTCCTTCGGGCGGCCGAGCAGCTCCCGCATGGCGGAGAGGTCGTGGCTGCCGAGGCCGCAGAGCAACCCGTAGGTCCACTCCAGCTCC
>NZ_JBEYER010000087.1:0-29602 GCF_040634005.1 Micromonospora sp. NPDC007271 | reverse complement strand
TGCGTGACCTGCAGCCGTACGTCGGCCGCGAGCTCGAGGCCAAGATCATCGAGCTGGACAAGAACCGCAACAACGTGGTCCTGTCCCGCCGGGCCTGGCTGGAGCAGACGCAGTCCGAGGTGCGCACCGAGTTCCTCAACAAGCTGCAGAAGGGCCAGGTCCGCAAGGGCGTCGTCTCCTCGATCGTCAACTTCGGCGCCTTCGTCGACCTGGGCGGCGTGGACGGCCTGGTGCACGTCTCCGAGCTGTCCTGGAAGCACATCGACCACCCGTCCGAGGTCGTCGAGGTCGGCCAGGAGGTCGAGGTCGAGGTCCTGGACGTCGACCTGGACCGCGAGCGGGTCTCGCTGTCGCTGAAGGCGACCCAGGAGGACCCGTGGCGTCAGTTCGCCCGCACCCACGCGATCCAGCAGATCGTGCCGGGTAAGGTCACCAAGCTGGTGCCGTTCGGCGCGTTCGTCCGGGTGGACGACGGCATCGAGGGCCTGGTCCACATCTCCGAGCTGGCCGAGCGCCACGTGGAGATCCCGGAGCAGGTCGTTCAGGTCGGCTCCGAGGTCATGGTCAAGGTCATCGACATCGACCTGGAGCGTCGCCGGATCTCGCTGTCGCTCAAGCAGGCCAACGAGGGCTTCGTCGAGGGCGAGGAGCACTTCGACCCGACCCTCTACGGCATGGCCGCGACCTACGACGAGCAGGGCAACTACATCTACCCGGAGGGCTTCGACCCGGAGACGGGCGAGTGGCTCGAGGGCTACGACAAGCAGCGCGAGGCGTGGGAGCAGCAGTACGCCGAGGCGCGTCAGCGCTGGGAGGCCCACACCAAGCAGGTGCAGTCCTCCCGGGCCGCCGACGCCGAGGCCGCCGCCAACCCGGCTCCGGCCGTGTCCGGCACGACCACCACGACCTCGGCCCCGAGCCGGCAGGCCGAGGAGCCGTCCGGCACCCTCGCCACCGACGAGGCGCTCGCCGCGCTGCGGGAGAAGCTCGCCGGCGGCAAGTGACCCCGCGAAAACTCCAGCTCGGCGTCTGACGCCCCGGCTGGCGACCACAACGGGCCCCGTCCCCGCGATCCGGTTCCACACCGGCTCGGGGGCGGGGCCCTCGCCATACCCGAGTTGATCAAGAAGTGGGCGTGTGGTTGGAGATCGACTCAGCCCGACGACTCCTTGATCAGCACCGCCGGGCGGGGCATGAAGCGGGTGGGCGGGTGGGGTTTGGCCGTGGGGCGGTGATCGGGTTGACTGGTCGGGTGCTGATGGTGGGACTCACCGGCGGGATCGGGTCGGGCAAGAGCGCGGTGGCGAGCCGGCTGGCCGCGCTCGGCGCGGTGGTGATCGACTCGGACCGGATCGCCCGCGAGGTGGTCGCTCCGGGCAGCGAAGGGCTGGCCGAGATCGTCGCCGCCTTCTCCGACCGGGTCCTCGACGCGCACGGCGCCCTCGACCGGGCGGCGTTGGGCTCGATCGTCTTCGCCGACGAGGCGGCCCGCCGCCGGCTGGAGGCGATCACCCATCCCCGGGTCCGGGCGCGCACGGTCGAGCTGGCCGCCGCCGCGCCCCGGGACGCGATCGTGGTCAACGACGTACCGCTGCTGGTGGAGGTGGGGCTCGCGCCGACGTACCACCTGGTGGTCGTGGTGCAGACGGCGATGACGACCCGGGTGGAGCGGCTGGCGCGCGACCGCGGCATGGACCGGGCGGAGGCCGAACGGCGGATCGCCGCGCAGGCCGACGACGCCAGCCGCGAGGCGGCGGCCGACGTGCTGCTCACCAACGACGGCACCCGGGACGACCTGCACGCGGCGGTGGACGCGCTGTGGCACGAGCGGCTGGTGGCCTACGAGCGCAACGTCCGCGAGCGTCGCGCGGTCCGTCCGGAGCGGGTGTTGCTCACCGGACCCGACCCGACCTGGCCCCGGCAGTACGCCCGGCTGGCCGCCCGGATCCGGCACGCGGTCGGGTCCGACCTGCGCCTGGACCACATCGGCTCCACCGCCGTGCCCGGGCTGGCCGCGAAGGACGTCATCGACATCCAGCTCACCGTGCCCTCGCTGGCGGACGCCGACGGCCCGCTCGCCGAGCGGCTCGCCGACGCCGGGTTCCCGCGACTGCCCGGCGACTGGTGGGACAACCCTCGCCCGCCGGGCAGCGTCCGGTGGGAGAAGCGGCTGCACGGCAGCGCCGACCCCTGCCGCCCCGCGTACCTGCACCTGCGTGAGGTCGGCTCGCCCGGCTGGCGGTACGCGCTGCTGATGCGCGACCACCTGCGCGCCGACCCGGGTCAGCGGGCCGCGTACCTGCAGCTGAAGCGGGAACTGGCCGCCTCCGCGCCGGACAGCGCCACGTACGGCACGCTCAAGGACCCGTGGTTCGACGAGGAGCACCTGCGCGCTGAGGAGTGGGCCGCGCAGATCGGCTGGCGGCCCTGACCCGGCCCGGTCCGCTCCCCGCCGAGGCGGTGGGCAGCGCGGGCACCCGGCCCGGGGTCAGGTCGAGCTGTGCCCAGACGCCCGGCCCGGTCCGCAGCTCCAGGCGACGTAGCAGGCCGTCGAGGTCGATCCAGTAGCGCAGGGCGGCCTGCCCGGACGGTACCTCGACGACGTCCACGACGCGGCCGGCCAGCCGGTCGCCGCGCAGGTGGATCGCCGATTCGGCTGGCGCCGCGGACCGACCCGCGCCCAGCGCCGCGCCCAACAACCGGTCGAGGTCGTCGCTCGGCGGCCGGCCGGGCGGCCAGGCGGCCTCGGCCGGTGGCGGCAGCGGCGGCGTGGCCGGAAACTCCGCCGCCGCGCCGTCCGCCGGGGCCTCCAGCCGGGCCACCCGCCCCGACCGCCAACGCAGCAGGCTCCGGTGCCCGGGGGTGTCGGCCTCGCCGACGGCGAGGTACGCGGCGGCCCCGGCCCAGCTGAGCCAGCCGGCGGCGCGCAGGTTGGCGGCGCGGCCGACCGGGGCGGTCAGTGCCGCCCTGGCGCCCCCGGCCGTACGGAGCCGGGCGGGCAACCGGGCGAGCCGGTCGGCCTCTGCGTCGGTGAGCGCACGGGGCAGCCCGGGTGGGCCCCCGAGCGCGTCCACCGGGCGCAGCGTGGGCCGGTCGCTGCGGGCCAGGTCGACGGTGACCGGGATGCCGTCCGGCAGCCATCCCTGGAGGCGGTGCAGCCGAGCGTCCCCGTCGAGCCAGAGGCGGGGCAGCCGGGCGGCCGGGCTGCTGCCCGCCGGCCCGGCGGTGACCGGCGGGTCCGGGGCGTCCACGCCGGAGGCGGGCACGGGCAGGGGCGTCTCGACGATGTCGACCGGGCTGCCGTCGACGGTTTCCCGGCCCAGCCAGCGGGCCGGCACCGGCATGGCGTCGGGCCGGTCCGCGCTCAGCCCGAGGAGCAGATCACGGACGGCGACCACGCCGTGCCCGGCGGAGGGGTCCCGCAGCCGCCAGCCGTCGGCCGGGGGTACCAGCGGCGGCGGGGCGGCTGCCGCGGCCGGATCGGGGCGGACCACCATCGCCGAGCGGGTGGCCTGCACCAGGCCCCGTTCGATACCGGCCTGCGGCCCGCCCACGGTCAGGTAGACCAGCGGCCGGGCCCAGTCGACCCAGCCCACCAGCTCGGCGGGCCGGCCGGTACCGACGGTGACGCGTATCCCGGCGCGGACGTCCCGCAGGTTGGTCACCCGCATCGCTGCCAGCCGGTCGGCCTCGGCCGGGGTGAGCGACCGGGCGGGGTCGGCCGGCTGGGGCGACCAGTTCAGCAGCCCGGCGACGAGGGCTGCCGCCGAGACGACCGCGGCCAGCCCGAGCGCGACGAGGACGGCCCGCCGCCGGGTCGGCGGCTTCGGCGGATCATCGCTCTCGTCCGGGTCGTGCTCGGCGGTCGGGCCGGCCCCGGTAGGGATGCCGGCCGGCCGTCCACCGGCCTCCGCGCCGGCCCGCCGCCGGCCCGGCGTGTTCCCCGGCCGCGCGCCGCCGGCGCGGGCGCGCCGGTGGCGGCGGCCGGGTTCGGGTGGGGCGGCGTCGGGCGTCGGGGCGGCTTTCGGGCTGGTCGGGGGTTCGGGGGTGCGTCGGGCCGGTGTGCTGCGGCGGCCGGCGGCAGCCGGCGGCGCGGACGGACCCGCGGACGGACCCGCGGACGGACCCGTGGGGAGCGCGTCGGACGGGTCGGTGCCGGTGTCGCCGGGGGGTGACGCGGCGGCGTCGGGTGACGGGACGCGTCGGGACCGCCATCCACGAGAGGTCTCCACAAGTGGAGAACGCGGCTGCGAGGATCTGGTGACGAGCAGGGGCGCTCGCGGCGGCCGGTCTGCGCGTTCAGCGCGACCACGCCCGGTGCGCACGCCGGTCGTCCCGGGTGCTGCGACCGTCGGTGCCGGGGGCGGCCGAGCCCCTGGAGGGCGGCCACCGGCCCGGTCGGCCGCCGCGAGCGGCCTACGGTGAGAGCCTAGCCGGGCGAGTTGAGGCACACAATGGGAATATCGAAGCAGGTCTCGGACCTGCCGCGGTCGGCCCGGACCTGTCGGACCTGCGGCGTACCGTTGAGGCCATGGCGCTCGACATTCCCCGGCTCGACGGCCGCTTCCAGGTCATCAGCGAGTTTCAGCCGGCCGGCGACCAGCCGGCCGCCATCGACGAGTTGGAGCGCCGCGTGCGGCGCGGCGACCGCCACACGGTGTTGCTCGGTGCGACCGGCACCGGCAAGAGCGCCACCACGGCCTGGCTGGTCGAGCGGCTGCAACGGCCGACCCTGGTGCTCGCGCCGAACAAGACGCTCTGTGCCCAGCTGGCCAAGGAGTTCCGGGAGCTGCTCCCGCACAACGCGGTGGAGTACTTCGTCTCCTACTACGACTACTACCAGCCCGAGGCCTACATCCCGCAGACCGACACCTACATCGAGAAGGACTCCTCGATCAACGAGGAGGTCGAGCGGCTGCGGCACGCGGCCACCATGTCGCTGCTCACCCGGCGCGACGTGATCGTGGTGGCGACCGTCTCGGCGATCTACGGTCTGGGCACCCCGGAGGAATACCTCGACCGCGCGGTCCGGGTCGCGGTGGGGCAGGAGCTCGACCGCGACCAGTTGCTGCGCCGGCTCGTCGACATCCAGTACGCCCGCAACGACATGGCGTTCCAGCGGGGCACCTTCCGGGTCCGCGGCGACACGCTGGAGATCATCCCGGCGTACGAGGAGCTGGCCGTCCGGATCGAGCTCTTCGGCGACGAGGTGGAGAAGCTCTACTATCTCAACCCGCTCACCGGGGACGTGGTCCGCGAGGTCGACCACCTGCTGATCTTCCCGGCCACCCACTACGCGGCCGGGCCGGAGCGGATGGAGCGGGCGATCCGCGACATCGAGGCCGAGTTGGCTGAGCGGCTGGCCGAACTGGAGCGGCAGGGCAAGCTGCTGGAGGCGCAGCGGCTGCGGATGCGCACCACGTACGACCTCGAGATGATGCGGCAGGTCGGCTTCTGCTCGGGCATCGAGAACTACTCCATGCACATCGACGGGCGTCAGCCGGGCGATCCGCCGCACTGCCTGCTCGACTACTTCCCCGACGACTTCCTCACCGTCATCGACGAGTCGCACCAGACGGTCTCCCAGATCGGCGGCATGTACGAGGGCGACGCGTCCCGCAAGCGGATGCTGATCGACCACGGGTTCCGGCTGCCCAGCGCGGCCGACAACCGACCGCTGCGCTTCGACGAGTTCCTGGATCGGGTCGGCCAGCTGGTGTTCCTCTCCGCCACTCCGGGCACCTGGGAGCTGGAGCAGGCCCAGGGCGAGTACGTCGAGCAGGTGATCCGTCCGACCGGCCTGGTCGACCCCGAGGTCGTCGTGAAGCCCACCAAGGGCCAGATCGACGACCTCATGCACGAGATCAAGCTGCGCACCGAGCGGGACGAGCGGGTGCTGGTAACCACCCTGACCAAGAAGATGGCCGAGGACCTGTCCGACTACCTCCTGGAGAACGGCATCCGGGTGCGCTACCTGCACTCCGAGGTCGACACGCTGCGCCGGGTGGAGCTGCTGCGCGAGCTGCGCAAGGGCGACTACGACGTGCTGGTCGGCATCAACCTGCTCCGGGAGGGTCTCGACCTGCCGGAGGTCTCCCTGGTGGCGATCCTCGATGCCGACAAGGAGGGCTTCCTGCGTAGCGGCCGGTCGCTGATCCAGACCATCGGCCGGGCCGCCCGTAACGTCTCCGGCCAGGTCCACATGTACGCGGACAAGATCACTCCGTCGATGGCGGATGCGATCGACGAGACCAACCGGCGCCGGGCCAAGCAGACCGCGCACAACGAGGCGCACGGCATCAGCCCGGAGCCGCTGCGCAAGAAGATCCACGACATCCTCGACGACATCTACCGCGAGGCGGAGGACACCGAGAACACCCGGGTCGGCGGGGCCGCCCGGCAGCTGTCCCGGGGCAAGGCGCCGGTCAAGGAGACCCGCAGCCGCGGTCGGGGCGGTGCCGCCACCCCGTCCCGGGAAGGGATGGCCCGGGCCGACCTGGCGAACCTCATCCAGGAGCTCAACGAGCAGATGCTCGCCGCCGCGCGGGAGCTCCAGTTCGAGCTGGCCGCCCGGATCCGGGACGAGATCGCCGATCTCAAGAAGGAACTGCGCGGGATGGACGTCGCCGGGGTCAAGTGATGGGCGGGCCGGGGATGGACGTACCGCTGGCCGAGGCGGTTGTCGGCTGGCCCGACCCCGGGCTGCGCGGATACACCGACCGGTACCTCGGCTACCGGGAGCACGCCGCCCGGCCCGTGCTACGCCGGGAGGCCGCTGGCGCCTTCGTGGTGCTGATCCTCGGCTGGGGTGCCCCGCTGGACGTCACCGATCCGCGGTCGGCCGAACGGGGCGCGTACGGGGTGAACGCGTTCGTGGCCGGGCCGTTCGACGCCTACTGCACCACCCGCACGGCCGGCGCGGGCGCCGGGGTGCAGCTGCTGCTCACCCCACCCGCCGCGCGCCGGCTGCTCGGGCTGCCGCTCGGTGAGCTGGCCAACCGGGCGGTGCCTGTCGACCAGCTCGACCGTTGGTGGGAGCGGCTCCGCGACGAACTGGCCGCCGTTCCCGACTGGGCGGGCCGATTCGCCCGGCTGGACGCGGCCCTCGCCGCCCGGCTGGGCGCCGCCGGGCCGGTCGAGCCACGGCTGCGGCGGGCCTGGCGGCTGCTCGCCGACAGCGGGGGCGGGGTCGGCGTCGGCGCCTTGGCGGAGGAGGTCGGCTGGAGCCGCCGGCATCTGGCGGTCCGGTTCCGGCAGGAGTTCGGGCTGCCGCCGAAGGCCGTCGCCCGGCTGCTCCGCTTCCGTCGGGCGTACGCGACGTTGGGCCGCGAGCTGGTCACCGCGCCGGCCGCCGAGCCGCCGGGGGACGACCCGGCGCCGGGCTGGGCGGAGCTGGCGGCACGCTTCGGCTACTTCGACCAGTCCCACCTGATCCGGGAGTTTCGCGAGTTCGCCGGGGCCACCCCCGCCGCGTTGGCTCGGTCGACGTCGCATTCGTCCAATCCCGGCTGACCGGCCCGCTGGCAGGATCGGGGGATGCGAAGCATCTACCCGGTCCTCCGGTACCCCGACGCCTCCGCCGCCATCGACTTCCTCAGGTCCGCGTTCGACTTCACGCTGCACGAGGTGCACGCGGGGCCGGACGGCACGGTGCGGCATGCCCAGCTCGGCTACGGGGACGACCTCGTCATGCTGGCCACCGGTCCCGCCCTGCCGGTGCGGCCGGCCGACGACGACTACCGCGTCTACGTGGCGGTCGACGACGTCGACGCCCACCACGAGCGGGCCCGGGCGGCCGGCGCGGAGATCATCCACGCTCCCTTCGACACCGACTACGGCTCCCGCGACTACGTTGCCCGGGACCCGGCGGGATTCGTCTGGTCGTTCGGCACGTACCGGCCCTGACCGGTCCGGGTGTTCCGGAGGTTACCGGTAGCACTCCGCTATCAAGGTATTGCCGTCCGTGATGGGTCGTGCGTAGTCTCCCTCGGTGGGAGGCCGTATGGCGTTGTCAGCAAGTCCTGTCGTCCGGCGGGCGCGGCTCGGCGCGGAGCTGCGCCGGCTCCGCCGCCGGCAGTCGCTCACCCTGGAGCAGGTCTGCGACCGGCTCGGCTGGGCGTCCACGTCCAAACTGTCCCGGATGGAGCTGGGCCAGAGCCGGCCGGATCTGGCCGACGTGCTCGACCTGCTCGACGTCTACCAGGTGCCGCCCGGCCAGCGGGACGAGCTCATCGTCATCGCCCGGGACGCCGCGACCGGCCGGGCCTGGTCCCGGGCCCTCGGCGAGATGGGGGAGCGGCAGCGGGCGTACGCGGAGCTGGAGGCGGGCGCCGCCCGCATCGTCGAGTATCAACCCGCCGTCGTGCCCGGGCTGCTCCAGGCCCCGGCGTACGCCCGCCTCCGGGTCACCGCCGGGGCGTTGCTGCACGAGGACGTGGACGTCGAGGCGGATGTCCGGGCCCGCGCGGTGCGTCAGGAGGTGCTGCGCCGGTCGGATCCGCCCCGCTACACGGCCCTGCTCGACGAGCGGGTCTGCGACCCGGGCGGCGCGCCGGCCGACGTCTGGCGGGACCAGTTGCGGCACCTGGTCGCCCTCGCCGACCGGCCGCACGTCACGATCCGGCTGTTGCCCCGGGACGCCGCGCCGCACGGCGGTGTCCATCCGCTGGCCGGCTTCTCCTTCTACACCTACCCGGACCCGGCCGATCCCCGCACGGTGCTGGTGGAGACCCTCACCACCGACCTGCGGCTGGCCGCCGAGGCGGACGTCGCCCGCTACGAGCGGCTGGTCGACTGGCTGCTGGCGGCGGCCCTGTCGGAGGAGGAGACTGCGGATCTGCTGGCCCGCCGGCTCGGGTCGGCACTCGTGCCCCGCCCGCGCGAGCCGCGCGACGCACCGGTCCCCGAGCCGCGCTGAGGCGCCGGGCTGCCCAGCCGGGCGGTGAGCGGTGTCGCTGGAAGCCGCCCTCGGAGTCGATGACCTGACCGGTGATCCAGCCGGCGTCGGGGGAGCAGAGGAAGCGGACCAGCCGGGCGGCGTCCTCCGGGGCGCCCCAACGGCCGCCGGGAAAGAGGCGGGCCACCCCGGCCAGCCGGTCCGGGTCGGCGTAGCCGGTGTCCGAGGGCACGGGCCACCGCTGCGCCGATGCCGATCCGTCGGCTCACACCGGTCAGGAGGGCGACCCTGTCCATGGCCGGCAGCCAACCGCCCCCTTGGCCGGGCTCGCAAGGGAAGATCGCCGCGCGGCCACCGGGCCCGACGCCCCCGAATGCCGTCGGGACCGGTGGCGGCGCGTCGGGCGCAATCTATGCGAGGGGTACGACAGCTGGGGCCAGGATGAACTCGGGCGCGAGGGCGTCGATCTCGTACGTGGCGGCGCCTCGCTGCGCGCGTCTCTAGGGGCGGTCGCGTGCCGGGAGCGGGGCCACCGGGCGGTACGCGCCCGGCCGACGGATCCTCTCCGTGCGCACGCTGTCGAGCTGATGTCGTAGGCGATTCACCGCTGCTGGGCGACGATCGTCGATCGGTGATGTCGTGGACGATTCAGCTCGAAAGCGTGCCATCCGGTATTTGCCCGCGGTTCGCATGGCCGCCTCGCCCGGCGTACTCGGATGGGCGTACCGGGACGACAGCTCAGGCCGGCACGTCGATGAAGTGCTCGACCAGCGGCGGGTTGGCGAAGTGCGGGCCGATCAGCCCCCGCCACTGCTGGAAGCGCTCGCTCTGCCGGAAGTTGACGTCGTGCGCCTCGACCGAGTCCCACTCCACCAGCAGCACGAACCGGGACGGCGACTCCATGCCCCGGGTCATCCGCACCGCACGGCAGCCCTCGGTGCCGCGGAGGATCGGGTACGCCTGCGAGTACGCGGCGGCGAAGTCGTCCTCGTGTCCGGGCGTCACGTCGATCAGCGCGACCTCAAGAACCATGCCCGAAGCCTCGCACGCGCACCCCGGCCCGTGGCGAGCCGGGGTGCGGCTTCCCAGAACGCCGGCTGAACGCCGAGCACCTAGCCTCCTAGGATGCGCTACAGAACGTGGCCCATGACACGCCGGAACGTGATTCCCCGCCAATCCTGCCCCCCGGAGATGCGCTGGACCCGCCTGATGGTGAAGAATGGCGCCCGAGGAGGGGAGTATTCCCCCGCGACGGAGTCGTCAGCACGGAAGAGCACCGGCCCCCGGTGATACGACCCGGCTCCGTCGGTCAGCGGCCCGTTACCCGGGTCGGTGGCGGAAGAGACCTCCGACAGTCACCAGAGTCAGCGTAGACGCACCCCGGAGCCGCACTCGGCGTACGGTGTGCCCGACGCTGCGTGTCTGCCGGAGGATGGAATTGAACGTGTCCGGATTGGTGTGGGCCGGGACTCTCGTCGTGTTGACGGCGGTCCTGCTCGTCGACCTTCTCATCATCGGTCGGCGCCCGCACGAGCCCAGCGTCCGTGAGTCGAGCCTCTGGGTCGGCTTCTATGTCGGGCTGGCCCTGCTCTTCGGCGCCGGGCTCTGGCTCACCGCCGGGCCCAGCGCGGCCGGCCAGTTCTACACCGGCTGGCTCACCGAGTACAGCCTCTCGGTGGACAACCTCTTCGTCTTCGTGATCATCATGGGCCGCTTCGCGGTGCCCCGGCGGTACCAGCAGAAGGTGCTGCTCATCGGCATCCTGCTGGCGCTGGTCATGCGGGGTGGCTTCATCGCCGCCGGTGCCGCACTGATCTCCCAGTTCTCCTGGGTCTTCTACCTCTTCGGCGCGTTCCTGATCTACACCGCGATCAATCTGGCCCGGCAGGGCGAGCCGGACGAGGACGAGTTCAGCGAGAACGTGCTGATCCGGTGGAGCCGCAAGGCGCTGCCGCTGTCCCGGGACTTCGACGGCGCGCGGATGACCACCCGCGTGAACGGGCGGCGACTCTTCACCCCGATGCTGATCGTGATGATCGCGATCGGCACCACCGACCTGATCTTCGCGCTCGACTCGATCCCGGCGATCTTCGGCATCACCCAGGAGCCGTACCTGGTCTTCACCGCGAACGTGTTCGCGCTGATGGGGCTCCGCCAGCTCTACTTCCTGCTCGGCGGGCTGCTGGACCGACTGATCTACCTCAGCTACGGCCTGGCCGTGGTGCTCGGCTTCATCGGCGTGAAGCTGGTCCTGGAAGCGCTCGCCGGCAACAACCTGCCGTTCATCAACGGCGGTCGGCACGTGGCCTGGGCCCCGCACATTCCGATCTGGCTCTCGCTGACCGTCATCATCGGCACCCTGGCGATCGCCACCGCGGCCAGTCTGATCAAGTCGGCCCGGGACCGGCGCCGCGAGCTGGCCGCAGCCCACCGCTGACCGCACGCGAAGGGGCGCTCCCGTCCACGGGAGCGCCCCTTCGCGCGTACGGGTCAGACGCGGTGGGCGCCGATGAGCGTGGCCTCCCGCTCCGGAGGGAGCCGCTCCTCCACCACCCTGCGCTGGATGTAGCAGGCGTGCAGCATCCGTCGGATCTCGCCGCGCGGCTCACGGCTGACGATGCCGATGTGGTGGATCCGGCGACCCGGCCGGGCGAAGAAGTAGAGGTCGCCGGGGCGCTCCTCGCCGAGCGCCAGCGGGGCCGTCGCCCCGGCCTGGTCGTCGGCGTCGCGGGGGAGGGTCACCCCGTACCGGCGCCAGGCCAGGTGCACCAGCCCGGAACAGTCGATGCCGTGGCTGGACACACCGCCCCAGACGTAGACCAGGTCGCGCAGCCGCTCGGCGACGGCGAGCACCTCCTTGGCCTCCGGCCGTTCGGTGGGCAGCGGCACGACGTCGCCCTCCGGCACCCAGAGCGGGTCCGCCCGACCCGGCAGGTGGACCGGCCGCCACCCGTCCACGGGCCGGCCGGCCGGGGCGAGACGGGTGCCGAGGACCACGCCGGGCAGCGCCACCGGGCCGTCCGGAGCAGAGCGCAGCGCGGTGAGCGTGGCGTCGACCACCAGTGGGGTGGCCGACGGGGCGGCCTCCGGCGCGGGGGTCAGCTGGGCCGCGGGCAGCCAGCCGGGGTAGCCGCGGGGGTCGAGCTTGGCGGCGGGTTGTTCCAGGGCGGCCACGTGGGCCCAGCCGTCGGCGCGTACCTCGGTGACGAGCACCCGCTCGCCGAGCAGCAGCTGGCTGAGCACGCAGTCGCCAACCCGCTGGTCACGGTCCATGCCGCCGATCCAGGCGGCGACGTCCGGCGGGTCGGCCAGGGCGGGGTGGTCGACCGCGCGGACCGTCTCCGGGGCGGTCCAGAGGGTCGCCACCGGGACCCGGACGAGGGCCTCGCGGCCCGGTTGCAGCTCCACGTCCACTCCCACCTCGCGGGTCCTCTCCGGCGACCCTATGAAAAATTCCGCCAGCCCTCAACCGCGCGGCTGAACATTGACTTCACCCACGGTGGAGATGCCGAGGCCGGGCGCGTCCGGCAGCAGGACGCTCGCGCCGTCGTACCGGATGCCGCCGCGCACCGGCGACCGGGCCAGCCACCAGGCGGCGTCGAGGTCGGAGACGGCGCTGGTGCCGTACGCGGCGACCAGACTGGCCGCTGCGCCCACCCCCACCGGGCTCTCCATCATCGAGCCGACGATCGTGCCCATCCCCTGGGCGGCGGCGAGGTCGAGCAGCGTCCGGGCGGTGTGCAGGCCGCCGCACTTGGCCAGCTTGACGTTCACCATGTCAGCGGCCCGGTGGCGGATCACCTCGACCAGGTCGCGGACGTCGAAGACCGACTCGTCGGCGAGGATCGGCAGGTCGACCCGGTCGCTGACCCAGGCCAGGCCGGCCAGGTCGCGGCGGTGGACGGGCTGCTCGACCAGTTCGACGTCGAGCCCGGCGTCCTCGATGCCGCGGATGACCCGGACCGCCTCGCGCGGCGTCCAGCCCTGGTTGGCGTCCAGCCGGATGCGGACGTCCGGGCCGACCGCGGCGCGGACCGCGCGGACCCGGTCGAGGTCGCTCCGGGCGTCGGTGCCGACCTTCAGCTTGAGCACGGTGAAGCCCTCTGCCTGGCGCTGCTTCGCGACGGCGGCCAGGTCCATCGCGTCGCCGGCGGCCAGGGTGACGTCCGTCGGGACCCGCAGCGCGGTGCCGCCGAGCAGCCGGACCAGCGGTACGCCGAGCCGCCGCGCGGCCAGGTCGTGCAGGGCGACGTCGACGGCCGCCTTGGCGGACTCGTTGCCGACCACCGCGCGGCGTACCTCGGCACAGCGGGCCTGGAGGTCGTCGGCGTCCCGCCCGGCCAGCGTGGGGGCGAGGACGTCCCCGACGCACGCCTCGGCGCCGGCGAGGGACGCCCCGGTGACCTGCCAGACCTGTGGGGCCTCGCCGAACCCGGACCGCCCGTCGGTGTCGACCACCTCGACGACCAGGGTGTCCACGGTGGTCGCCCGGCGTAGCGCGGTGACGAACGGGGTGTGCAAGGGGGCGGTGAGCCGGTGGGTGCGTACCGCGGCGATGCTCATGTCCGGCACTCTATACAGCGGTGGTTGTGGACCGGGGAGGCCGATGATGGGACGGGACTGGGAACTGGTGGGCGCGCCGAACGCCCGTGACCTGGGTGGCCTGCCGGCCGCGGACGGGCGGCGGGTACGCCCCGGCCGGCTGATCCGCACCGCCGCCCTGGGCCGGCTCACCGATGAGGACCTGCCGGTGCTGGGCAAGCTGGCCCCCGCCTGTGTGGTCGACCTGCGGCACGCCACGGAGCAGGTGGTCGCCCCGCCGGACCGTCTGGTCGGGGAGCCGCGGGTGGTGCACCTGCCCGTGTACGACCCGGCCCACCCGGTCTTCACGTACGTCTCGGCGGTGCTGCTCGGTCACGACCTGGGTGCGTACGACGAGCTCGCCCGGGAGGGCATGCCGGCGGCGATGGCCGCGATCTACCGGTGGTTCGTCACCGGCGAGTCGGCGCGGGCCGGGTTCGCCGCGGCGCTGCGGCTGGCCGCCGACGCGGCGAACCTGCCGCTGCTGTTCCACTGCTCGGCCGGCAAGGACCGGACCGGTTGGCTGTCGGTGGTGCTGCTGACCGCGCTCGGGGTGGACGAGCCGGCGATCCGGGCCGACTACCTGCGCCACAACGAGCTGACCGAGAGCCTGCGCGAGGTGCTGCTCGCGGCGATGACCCGCCAACGGCCGGACCTGGACCCGGCGGTCGCGCGCCCGCTGCTGGAGGTGCGGCCGGAGTACCTGGACGCCGCGTACGACGAGGTGCGGCGGGTGCACGGGACGTTCGGGGCGTACCTGCGCGACGGGTTGGGGGTCACCGACGGGATGATCGCCGCGCTGCGGGCGACCCTGCTGGAGTGAGCGCCGGCCCGCCCGGCCCCCGGCCCGGCCTCGGCTGGGCGGGGGCCGGGCGGTCGTCAGTCGGTCAGCTCGTGCCGGGACTCCCACACCTTCGCGGAGATGTTCGCGATCAGGCGGCACGCGTCGTCCTCGGTCTCCTCGCCGCTCGGGCCGCCGTCGGCCAGCTCGGTGGTGGTGCAGACGACGATCGTGTACGGCGGCGCGTCGGCCGGGAAGACCACCCCGGCGCCGTGCCGGACGCCCCGTATCCAGCCGTTCTTGTGGGCGATCCGGATCCCCTCCGGCAGCCCGGCGGCGAGGTCCTCCCGGTGTTCCTGGGCGAACAGCACGTCCAGCATGGACGCGCACCCCGCCGGGGACGCCAGCGGGCCGGACCGGCGGGCGCCGAGGGCCAGCTCGCCGAGCAGGGCGGCCAGGTCGGCGGCGGTGACCAGGTTGTCGATGCCCGCTTCCCGGGCCGCGTAGTCCTCGATGCCCCGGCCGGTGGCGCTGTGCCGGGCCCCGGCGAGCGTCCACGCCTCGGCCACCGCGGGGAGTCCGACGTGGCCGATGACGATGTTGGTGGCGAGGTTGCTGGACCGGACGATCATGCGGTCCGCGAGCCAGCGCAGCGGTGCGGTGGCGCCGACCCGCGCCCACACCGCGTCGTCGTTGTCGTAGTTCTGATCGTTGGCGAAGCGGGGTGCGCCCGGCGCGGCGGAGTCGAAGCTGTTGCGCACCGGGACCGGGGCGTCCAGGTCCAGCCGGCCGGCCTCGGCGGCGCGGTACAGCGCGACCAGCACGGCGGCTTTCATGGTGCTGGCCGCGTAGTGGGTGGCGTCGGCCAGCCGGGTCCAGGTGGGTGGGGCGCCCAGCCGTCCCATGTACGCGGAGACGGTGCCCGGCACCTTGTCGAGGTGCGCGTCGAGATCCTCCCAGGTCATGCCGCTGACCGTAGCGGATCATCGGCGGCCCTGCGGCCCTGCCGGTGGCCCCGGCACCGGCGTTGATCATGAGGTTGACGGCGATGTCGATCTCTCCGATCGCCGTCAACCTCATGATCACCGGAGGCTGGCGCGGGTGGGCGGGGTCAGCCGGCGTGCTTGCGGCGGGCGGCCATCCGGCCGCGCTGGGTCTGGTCGAGGGTCACCTTGCGGATCCGGACCGCGGCCGGGGTCACCTCGACGCACTCGTCCTCGCGGCAGAACTCGAGGGCCTGCTCCAGCGACAGCTTGCGCGGCGGGATCAGCTTCTCGGTCTCCTCCGCGGTCGAGGAGCGCATGTTGGTGAGCTTCTTCTCCTTGGTGATGTTGACGTCCATGTCGTCGGAGCGGGAGTTCTCCCCGACGATCATGCCCTCGTACACCTCGGTGCCGGGCTCGACGAAGAGCGTGCCGCGCTCCTGGAGGTTCATCATCGCGAAGGCGGTGGCGGCGCCCGACCGGTCGGCGACCAGCGAGCCGGTGGCCCGGGTACGCAGCTCGCCGAACCACGGCTCGTACGACTCGAAGACGTGGTGCAGGATGCCGGTGCCCCGGGTCTCGGTGAGGAACTCGGTGCGGAAGCCGATCAGGCCGCGGGCCGGGACCAGCCACTCCATCCGGATCCAGCCGGTGCCGTGGTTGACCAGCTGCTCCATCCGGCCCTTGCGGGTGGCCAACAGCTGGGTGATCGCGCCCAGGTACTCCTCGGGTGCGTCGATGGTCAGTCGCTCGACCGGCTCACAGGTGCGGCCGTCGATCTCCCGGGTGACCACCTGCGGCTTGCCGACGGTCAGTTCGTACTGCTCGCGGCGCATCTGCTCGACCAGGATCGCCAGCGCCAGCTCGCCGCGGCCCTGTACCTCCCAGGCGTCCGGGCGCTCGGTGGGCAGCACCCGCAGCGAGACGTTGCCGATCAGCTCCTTGTCGAGGCGGTCCTTGACCATGCGCGCGGTGACCTTGGCGCCCTTGACCCGGCCGACCAGCGGCGAGGTGTTGGTGCCGATGGTCATCGAGATGGCCGGCTCGTCGACGGTGATCAGCGGCAGCGGCACCGGGTTCTCGGCGTCGGCCAGCGTCTCGCCGATCATGATCTCCGGGATACCGGCGACGGCGATGATGTCGCCCGGCCCGGCGGACTCGGCCGGCTTGCGCTCCAGGCCCTCGGTCATCAGCAGCTCGGAGATGCGTACCCGCTGGGTGCTGCCGTCGGTGCGGCACCAGGCCACCGTCTGGCCCTTGTTGATGGTGCCCTGCCGGACCCGGCACAGCGCCAGCCGGCCGAGGAACGGCGAGGCGTCGAGGTTGGTGACGTGCGCCTGCAGCGGCGCGTCCTCCTCGTACGCGGGCGGCGGGATGGTGTCGAGCAGGGTGCGGAACAGCGGCTCCAGGCTGTGGCTGTCCTGCGGCACCGCGCCGTCCGCCGGCTGGGTGAGCGAGGCGATGCCGTCGCGGGCGCAGGCGTAGATGATCGGGAAGTCGATCTGCTCCTCGTCGGCGTCCAGGTCGAGGAAGAGCTCGTAGGCTTCGTCCACGACCTCCTTGATCCGGGCGTCGGGCCGGTCCACCTTGTTGATCACCAGGATGATCGGCAGCCGGGCCTTGAGGGCCTTGCGGAGCACGAACCGGGTCTGCGGCAGCGGGCCCTCGCTGGCGTCGACCAGCAGAATCACGCCGTCGACCATGGTCAGGCCGCGCTCGACCTCGCCGCCGAAGTCGGCGTGGCCGGGGGTGTCGATGATGTTGATGGTGACCGGCTCGGACCCGTCCGCCGGCAGGTATCGCACGCCGGTGTTCTTGGCGAGGATGGTGATGCCCTTTTCCCGCTCGAGGTCCATCGAGTCCATGACCCGCTCGGTGACCTCACCGCGGGCGCCGTAGGCGCCGGCCTGCCGCAACATGGCGTCGACCAGGGTCGTCTTGCCGTGGTCGACGTGGGCGATGATGGCGACGTTGCGGAGGTCGGTGCGTAGCTGCATACCCTCCATACTCCTGTCTGCGGTTGCCGCTGGACGCCCCGGGGTCACCCCGGGACCGCCCCTGTCTGTGCCGAAACTGCTGTCCCGACCGGTTCAGCGACCGGCATGCCGGCCCCGGACGGGGGCGGTGCCTGACCTGCTGACGTAACCGCAGGGCCCGCCGGTCTCCTGGTCGCCGCGATGATCGTCGCGGGCGAGACCGCGGTGATCTTCGGACTGCTGGTGCCGGGCGGGGTGACCCTGCTGCTGGTCGGTTTTCTAGCGTACGCGGGCGCTGCGGCTCGTCCCACCGCTGCGGGCGATGAGGGCTGCCGCCGTGATCGGTGACACACTCGCCTTCCGCGCCGTTGGCGGCGGGCCACCGGCGCGGGGCGGGTGAACCTCCGGGCGGCCGGCGCCGGCCGCAGCCGTTCCGGACGGTGACGCGTGTCCCCGGCGGCCGGCCGATTCTTGTTAGGGTGCGGCGGACAACCGTGGGGAGGGGTCCGATGCATCGGGGAATCGGCCGGTGGGCCACGGCGGCCACGGCCCTGCTGCTGGCGGTCGGGATCGCCGGCTGCGGTGGCGAGGAAGGGCCGTCGCGCGAGGTGGCGGTCGAACTGCCCAGCGAGGTGCCGGTCGAGGCGGCGGCCGACGAACCGACCGAGGCGTCGACACCGCCGGCGGTCGAGCAGATGGGCGTGGCGCCCAGCACCAGGCCCAGCCCGAGCGCCACACCGACGGCGAAGCCGAAGCCGAAGCGCACCCGGACCGCCCCCGGGCCGCTCGCCACGCCGAAGCCGCCGACCGAGACCCAGGTCCCGCCGCCCCCGCCGAAGCCGACGTCCAGCGGCTGCCAGCCCAGCTACAAAGGCACCCAGGCGACTCGGAGCCAGGTGAAGACGGCCCTGTCGGACGCGGCCGCGAAGACGTACTGGCCGACCTCGGCGCCCGACATCAAGATCCCGCTCAACCTGGTCAAGGCCACGGCCTGGCAGGAGAGCGGCTGGCAGTCCAACATCGTGGCCTGCGACGGCGGTATCGGGCTGATGCAGGTCATGCCGGACACCGCGGACTGGATGAACCGGCGCTTCGGCCAGACGTACGACATCAACGCCTACCGGGACAACGCGTACCTGGGTGCGAACTACCTCGCCTGGCTGACCAAGTACATCGGGGACATGTACTTCGAGTCGGACTACCGGCTGGACGCCGCGCTGTGCACGTCCGAGCTGAACTCGTGCCTGCTCAACGCGGTCATCGCGGCCTACAACTACGGGCACAACGCGGTGGCCCGGGAGGGTGAGCCGCTCACCATCCCCAACCCGCAGTACGTGCGCAACGTGCGGGCGTTGATGACAGAGTGCGAATGCCTGAGCTTCTGAGTTGACGTAGTGGGGCCCGGCGGTCGACCGCCGGGCCCTCTCGCGTGCGGAGGTACCCAGCACGTGGTCGACGAGCAGCCCGCGGACGACGGCGGCGCCGAGCCGGGACACGGCACGCACCGACCGCGGCCCCCGCGTCGCGAGCTGTCCTACCTGGACGGGCGGGCCGCTGGGAAATCCCATCACTGTTTGTGTCGGGTGCTGCACGACCCCGCGCATTCCTCGGCCGCTGTGCTGCCCACGCGCAGCCGCCGTCCACAGCCTCCTCACAGTTCCAGATAGTGCCTCTGACCTGGGCATACCGCCGGCGGCGGGGATAGTCTCGGGGCAACTGCCCGGTGCCGTGCACTGGCCCGACCGGACGCGTCCCCACATCGGACGCCTTCACGCGCAGTGACCACGTGTCCGGCCGGGTGAACGATCCGGAAGGGGGATTCATGACACGAGCCCCGGAGAACCTGTTGGCCGTCCGCAACCTTCTGCTCAACTACCTCAACGTCGACAAGAACACCGTCCGCAGCGCCGATCTCGAACCCGGCGAGGTCGGCATCGTCGGTGACGCCAACCACAGGGGCGGATATCACTGCGGCTCCGACCGGGTGGTGCCCGACGACTACTCGGTGGTGGAGTCCGCTCGGGACTCCTCCGGGCTGACCCTGGACGCGTCCGCCCTGGACGTGGGCATGTTCTCGGTCGGGTCCGCCGGTGCCACCCACAACCTGCGCAGCTTCTCCACCTGGTTCGTGGCGCAGTGCCAGGCCGGTGCCGCGGACACCAAGGACATCAGAGAGATCATCTACTCCCCCGACGGCAGGACCGTGAAGCGCTGGGACCGGCTGGGCAGACGCACCACCGGCGACAGCAGCCACCTGATCCACACCCACTTCAGCTTCTTCCGCGACTCCACCAAGGCGAACCGCGACCAGACCCCGCTGTTCCGCCGCTACCTCACGGCGATCGGCCTGATCGCCCCAGTGAATCCGGAGATCGACATGGAACAGACCGACAAGCTCACCAACGACACCGGGAACACCAACCGCACCGTCGGCAACGTGCTGGCCGACCTGGAGAACCTCCGTAACTGGCTGATCTCGCCGGTCGACACGACCGGTCTGGTCAACCCGCCCCAGCCGGGATCGCCGTTGCAGCAGTTGCTCACCATGTTGAAGGCCTGGCCCGCGCTCGTCGCCCAGGTGGGCGCGCTGTCCAACAAGGACTTCACCGACGAGCAGCAGATCATCACCGGCGTGCTCGCCGGGCTGCCGGCGGAGAAGATCGCCGCCGCGATCCCCCCGCAGGTGGCGAAGGACGTCGCCGACGAACTGTCCCGCCGGCTGATCGCCTGACCGGGGCGCCGGCCGGCGCGGCGGCACGCCGCACCGGCCGGACGCGTTTCCGCAATAGTCATTGCGCAATAGCTCTTGCGAATGTCAGACTGTCCGCCATGGAGAAGCCTGACGTCCGGCACGTCACCGACTCACGCGTCCTCGCGGCGCTCGCCCATCCGTTGCGACGCCGGCTCATGGACGTGCTCAAGGTGTACGGCCCGTCGACCGTCGGCCTGCTCGCCGAGCGGACCGGCCAGGCGCCGGCGAACGTCAGCCACCACCTGAAGGTGCTGGCCGCTGCCGAGCTGGTGGACGACGCCCCCGAACTGGCCCGGGATCGCCGCGAGCGCTGGTGGCGGTTGCGCGCCCGCGCGGTGCGCTGGTCCGACACCGATTTCGACGGCGACCCCGCCGCCCGGGCAGCGGCCGACGCCGCCACCTCGCTCAATCTGGACCGGCACGTCGCCCTCGTCCGTGCCTGGCACGCCGCGGCCGAGGACGCCCACGCGGCCTGGGGCGACGGGCCGTTCAGCACCGACAGCTGGCTGCACCTGACCCCCGAGGAGCTGGCTGAGCTGGGCCGCGAGGTGACCGAGCTGTTCGCCCGCTGGGCCGATCGGCCGGTCCCGGACGACGGACGGCGACGCGAGCCGGTCTTCCTGTTCGCGCACGGCGTCCCGGGCCGACCGTGACCGCTCGTCCGGCCGCCGGGGTCGGGGTCAGCCACTCCGCCGCCGGCACCACGCCGGTCCGTACGCCTGGGCCGGTGGTGCCGCGACCCGGCGGACTGTTCCGGCACCGCGACTTCCGGCTGCTCTGGGCCGGGCAGACGGTCAGCGCCGTGGGCAGCAACGTGACCGCCGTGGCGCTGCCGCTGGCGGCGGTGGTGGTGCTGCACGCGACCACGTTCCAGGTGGCGGTCCTCACCGCGGCGGCTTGGCTGCCGTGGCTGCTGGCCGGCCTGTTCGCCGGGGCGTGGGTGGACCGGGTACGCCGCCGTCCGGTGATGATCGCCTGCGACCTGGTGTCGGCGGCACTGTTCCTCAGCGTCCCGGTGTCCGCCCTGCTCGACGTGCTCACCATCGGCCAGCTGCTCGTCGTGGCGCTGGGCGCCGGCCTGGCCCGGGTGTTCTTCGAGACCGCGAACCAGGTGTACCTGCCCACCCTGCTGCGGCCCGAGCAGCTGCCGGAGGGCAACGCGAAGCTGCACGCCACCCAGACCGCCAGCTACCTGGTCGGTCCCGGGTTGGCCGGCCTGATCGCCCAGCTCGTCGGCGCGGTGACCGCGGTGCTGCTCGACGCGGTGACCTTCCTGGTCTCCGCCGCCTGCCTGGGACGCATCCGGACGGTCGAGCCGCGACCCGGCCGACCCGCCGGACCGTCCTCGCTGGCCCGGGAGGTGGCGGACGGGCTGCGGTTCGTCGTCCGGGACCGGTACCTGCGGGTGCTGACCGTGTTCGGGGCGGCCAACAACATCGGGCTCACCGGCTACCAGGCCGTCCTCGTGGTCTTCCTGGTCCGCTCCGCCGGGCTGCCGGCGGGCCTGGTCGGCCTGCTGATCGGACTGGCCAGTGTGGGCGGAGTCGTCGGCGCCGCGCTCGCCACCGTCATCGCCCGCCGGTTCGGCTCCGCCCGCGCGCTGCTGCTCGCCGCCGCGGCCACCGGGCCGCCCGCGCTGCTCATCCCGCTGGCCGGCCCGGGTCCGCGGGCGGCGTGGCTGGTGCTCGGCGGCGCACTGGTCAGCCTGGGCGTCGCGGTCGGCAACGTGGTCAAGGGCAGCTTCCGGCAGACGTACACCCCACACGCCCTGCTCGGGCGGGTGACGGTGAGCATGCAGCTGCTGAACTTCGGGATCATCCCGCTGGCGGCCGTGCTGGCCGGCGCCATGGGCACCACCTGGGGCCCGGCCGGGGCGATCCGGGTGATGACCGCGTGGCTGGCGCTGACCCCGCTGATCCTGCTGGTCGGGCCGCTACGGCGGCGCCGCGACCTGCCGGCGTCGCCGGCGTGAGCATGCGCTGCGGCGGCGGTCGGACCTCCGACCACCGCCGCCGGCACGGACCTACTGTGGGCGGACGTTGTCCGCCTGCGGGCCCTTCTGCCCCTGGGTCACCTCGAACTCGACCTTCTGTCCCTCTTGCAGCTCACGGTAGCCGCTGGACTGGATGGCCGAGTAGTGGACGAACACGTCCGGCCCCCCACCGTCCTGCTCGATGAAGCCGAAGCCCTTTTCCGAGTTGAACCACTTGACCGTGCCGGTTGCCATGCGTCTCTCCCTGTTCAAAGCGGGTGAGCACCGGCCGCAGCCGATGATCGCCCTGTACCTTCCCGACAGTAACCGTCCGAACCGGGATCCGCTGGCGGAAGTGCCGGCGTGCCTCGGGAATACGCCCCGCGCGGGAAAATCCCCCCGTGGCGGGCCGGCACCCGGCATGCTTGCCCCGGTGAGAGGACCGACGGCGCTGACCGACCTGGAGCAGGAGATCGCCGCGCCCGGTGCCGGCCCGGACCGGCTCCGGCTGGTCCGCGCGCCCTTCGTGCCCGAGGTGCGGCTGCATCTGGCCGAGGACGCGATCCTCTGGTGGGCCCGGATGGAGGCGGCGGCCGGCCACTCGCTGCCGCCGCCGTACTGGGCCTCGGTCTGGGCGGGCGGCCAGGCGCTGGCCCGCCACCTGCTCGACCACCCCGAGCTGGCCGCCGGCCGGCGGGTGCTCGACCTGGCCGCCGGATCCGGGCTGGTGGCCATCGCCGCCGCGTTGGCCGGGGCCGAGCGGGTGGTCGCCAACGACATCGACCCGTACGCGGTCGCCGCCGTCACCGTCAACGCCCGGGCCAACCGGGTGGCCGTCGCGGCCACCGGCGGTGACCTGCTGGACGCCACGGTCCGCGCCGACCTGCTGCTGGCCGGTGACGTGCTCTACGAGGCGGCCCTGGCCGAGCGGGTGCTGCCGTTCCTGCAGCGGGCCGTCGAGCGGGGCGTCGAGGTGCTGGTCGGTGACCCCGACCGGGGGCACCTGCCACCCGACCGACTCGAGGTGGTGGCCAGCTACCCGGTGCCCACCACCGAGCCCTCGGTCGACACCCCGGTACGCCGGGTCCAGGTGCTGCGTCCGACGCTGGACGGCCGCTGACTCAGGGCCAACCCCGAGACGATCTCACGGTCGGGTGGGGGATCGGGCCCGCTGCGTCGGGAGGGCGGGGACTTTAGCGTAGCTACATGACAGATCTGCTGGCCCAGGTCGGCGAGCTGCCCACCGCGTGCCTCATGGCCGCCCTCGGCCTGGTCATGCTCGCCGACGCCGTACCCCTGCTCGGGGTGCTGGTGCCCGGCGACGCCGCCGTCCTCGCGGCCGTCGGGGCCGGCCGGCCGGCGACGGGGATCGCCACCGTCGCGACGGTGGTGGCCGGCTGCCTCGCCGGCTGGTCGCTGAGCTTCCTGGCCGGGCGACGCTGGGGCGCCTCGTTGCGGGAGAGCCGGCTGGGCGGGTGGGTCGGCGAGTCACGCTGGGCGGCGGCGGAGGCGGTGCTGCGCCGCGGTGGCGGCCGGATGGTGCTGGTCGCGCCCTTCCTGCCGGTGCTCAACGCGCTGCTGCCGCTGGCCGCCGGCGGGTTGCGGATGTCGTACCTCAGATTCCTGAGCGCGGCGGCGCTCGGGGCGACCCTGTGGGCCGGCCTCTACGTCGCCCTCGGCACGGTGGCCCGGGCGGCGACCGCCCTGCTGCCCGGCGCGCCCAGCCCCGCGCTGGTCACCATGCTGGTCGGGCTGCTGCTGGCCGGGCCGGTGCTGTTCGGCGCGCGGCGTCGGCTGCGCGCGCTCGCCGCGGTGGAGGGGGCTTGAGCTTCCCGCACCACCGGGCGGAAGGCCCGGTCGTGCGGGCGGCGGACCCGCGCCGGCGGACGACCGTCACCAGCCGCGGGCCCGCCACTGCGGCAGCGCGGGCCGCTCGGCGCCGAGGGTGCTGTCCTTGCCGTGCCCCGGGTAGAACCAGGTCTCGTCCGGCAGCCGGCCGAACAGTTTGTGCTCGACGTCGTCGATGAGCTGCCCGAACCGCTCCGGGTCCTGGTCGGTGTTGCCGACCCCGCCCGGGAAGAGGCTGTCCCCGGTGAACAGGTGCGGTATGCCGGACGGATCCCGGTAGAGCAGCGCGATCGAACCCGGGGTGTGTCCCTTGAGGTGGATCACCTCCAGTGCGCAGTCACCGACCGCCACCGTGTCGCCCTCGCGTAGCGGCTCGGCGTCGATCGGCAGCCCCTCCGCGTCGTCGGCGTGCACCAGCGGGCGGGCACCGGTCTTGGCGACCACCTCCTCCAGGGCCACCCAGTGGTCCATGTGCCGGTGCGTGGTCACCACCGCGGCCAGGCCGCCGTCGCCGACCAGCTCGAGCAGGCGGGGCGCCTCGTTCGCGGCGTCGATGAGCACCTGTTCGCCGCTGTCCCGGCAGCGCAGCAGGTAGGCGTTGTTGTCCATCGGCCCCACCGAGATCTTGGTGATGGTGAGCCGGTCGAGTTCGCGGACGGCCGGCGTGCCGCCGGGCGTGACGTCTCCGGTGTAGGTCATGACGAGTTCTATATCCATTCCGGTGGGGTCGGCAGGGGACCGTCGGGCGTGACGGTGAGCACCTCGCCGGCGCTGCGGCCGATCAGCCAGGCGGCGAGCTCCCGCGCGGGGCCGGTGACCGTGGGCGCTCCCGCGGGCTCACCCACCACGATCTCGTGGCGGAACCCGTCGAACCGCAGCACCATGGCCGGTGCCGCCGGGTTGTCGGCCAGCCCGGTGGCCACCTCGTGCAGCAGCCGCTGGGCGAACGCCTCCGGCCAGTCCGTCGGCCGGTAACCGGCGGCCAGGTCGACGTGGTGCACCTCCACCTCCCGCAGCCGCCCCCAGACCAGCATCGCGGCCGGCCACGGGCCGCGGCGGGTCTGCACGGTGGCCGCCCACGCCTCGACCGGCATCGCCTCGACCGCCGCCGCGAACCGCTCGGCGCTGCGACGCAGGTCGTCGAGGAGGTCGGCCGGGGTACGGCCGGCCCCGGCCCCGATGTCGGCGGACCGGGCCTCGGCGCTGGCGTACATCGGGATGGGGTCACCGGTGCGGGCGGCGGTGAGCAGGTTGACGAAGCCGTCGGCGTTGCGGGCCAGGTGGGTCAGCACGTGGCCGCGGGTCCAGCCCGGCAGCAGGGACGCGGCGGCGACGTCCGCGGCGTCGAAGGCGGTCACGGTACGCAGCAGCCGGGCCGTGGCGTCGTCCACCTCGCCGGTCAGCAGCAGCGGATCGCTGGTCACTCGTCGACCCTAACGGTACGGCGTCGCCGCGTCGCCGGGGAAATCGCTTTCGGCGGGTCGGCGCGCCCCCTACCGTCGTCGCAGAACGCGGCACCGGGAGTCGGAGCGGAGGTGGTGAGCATGCCGGTCGTAGCACCCGTGTTCCGCCATGAACCCCTCGACACCGATGAGGACGCCATGACACTCGACCTGACCGCCCTCGGCTGGGACGCCGACCGGGCGGCGCACGTACGACGACACACCGATCCGGGGCGGGTGGCCCGGGTCGACCGCGGGATCTGCACGGTGCTGCGCCCCGACGGGCCGGTCCGGGCCAGCCTGGGCGGGGCGGTGCTGGCCGCCGCGGCCCGGGACCTGACCGCGCTGCCCTGCGCGGGCGACTGGGTGCTGCTGGGCACCTGGCCGGACGGACCGGTCACCGTCGAGGCGGTGCTGCCCCGCCGCACCGCGCTGGTCCGGCGGACCGCCGGCAAGGACGCCAGCGGGCAGGTGCTCGCCGCCAATCTCGACGCCGCCGCGGTGGTCGAGCCGGTGCACCCCGAGCCGGACGCCGCCCGGATCGAACGGCTGCTCGCCCTGGCCCACGAGTCCGGCGCGGAGCCGCTGCTCGTGCTCACCAAGGCGGATCTCGCGGCCGATCCGGCGGCCGTCGCCCGCCAGCTCGCCGCGCTCGCGCCCGGGGTGCCGGTGCTGCCGGTCAGCGCCGAACAGGGCACCGGGCTCGACCCGCTGCGCCCGTACGTCGCGCCGGGGCGGACCCTCGGCCTGCTCGGGCCCTCCGGGGCGGGCAAGTCGAGCCTGGTCAACGCGCTCGCCGGGGCGGAGGTGATGCGTACCCAGGCGATCCGCCGGTCCGACGGCAAGGGCCGGCACACCACCACCTGGCGGGCGCTGGTGCCGATCCCCGGCGGGGGCGCCGTGCTGGACACCCCCGGCGTACGGGCGGTCGGCCTGCTGGACGGCGCGACCGGGCTGGACCGGGCCTTCGCGGACATCACCGACCTCGCCGCCGACTGCCGGTACGCCGACTGCGGGCACGAGGCCGAGCCGGCCTGCGCGGTGCGGGCGGCCCTGGAGAGCGGCGAGCTGTCCGCCCGGCGCTGGGAGAGCTGGCGCCGGCTCCAGCGGGAGCTGGCGTACGAGAGCCGGCGCCGGGAGACCCGGCTGGCCGCCGAACGGCGGGGGAACTGGCGGGCCGAGCGGCGGCGGAGGGCGCGTCCGGCGTCGCCGCCGTCGCCCGGCGGGTACTGAGTCGGCCACCGGTCGCGTCGGGCCGCGGGTCCGGCGCGACCGGGCTGACCTGGTGGAATGTGCGCACGACGGAAGTTGTCGTACCTCGGGGCTAGAGTTGCTCGGGCGTTTTCCTGCGCCCTGGACAACCTCGAAAACCGCTCAGACCTGCCGCTGGGCGGACAGATCCGCCGCACATTCTTCTTCCGGGAGCACACGTACCGTGGCCGACCGACTGATCATCCGTGGCGCGCGCGAGCACAACCTGCGTGACGTCAGTCTCGACCTGCCCCGGGACGCCCTGATCGTCTTCACCGGGCTCTCCGGGTCGGGGAAGTCGAGCCTGGCGTTCGACACCATCTTCGCCGAGGGCCAGCGGCGCTACGTCGAGTCGCTGTCCTCGTACGCCCGGCAGTTCCTCGGCCAGATGGACAAGCCCGACGTCGACTTCATCGAGGGCCTCAGCCCCGCGGTGTCCATCGACCAGAAGTCCACCTCGCGCAACCCGCGCTCCACCGTCGGCACCATCACCGAGGTCTACGACTACCTCCGGCTGCTGTTCGCCCGCATCGGCGAGCCGCACTGCCCGGTCTGTGGCGAGCGGATCTCCCGGCAGAGCCCGCAGCAGATCGTCGACCGGGTGCTCGCGATGGCCGAGGGCACCCGGTTCATGGTGCTCGCCCCGGTCGTGCGCGGCCGCAAGGGCGAGTACGTCGACCTGTTCGCCGAGCTCCAGGCCAAGGGCTACGCCCGGGCCCGGGTGGACGGCGTGGTGCACCCGCTGACCGAGCCGCCGAAGCTCAAGAAGCAGGAGAAGCACACCATCGAGGTGGTGATCGACCGGCTCAGCGTCAAGCCCAGCGCCAAGCAGCGGCTGACCGACTCGGTCGAGGCGGCCCTCGGCCTCTCCGGCGGCCTGGTGCTGCTCGACTTCGTCGACCTGGCCGAGGACGACCCGGACCGCGAGCGCCGCTTCTCGGAGCACCTGGCCTGCCCCAACGACCACCCCCTCGCCATCGAGGACCTGGAGCCCCGGGTCTTCTCCTTCAACGCCCCGTACGGCGCCTGCCCGGAGTGCACGGGCCTGGGCACCAAGAAGGAGGTCGACCCGGAGCTGGTCATCCCGGACCCGGAGCGCACCCTGCGTGACGGCGCGATCCAGCCCTGGGCGACCGGGCACAACCTGGAATACTTCCTCCGCCTGCTGGAGGCCCTCGGCGAAGCCGAGCACTTCGACCTGGACACCCCGTGGCGGGCGCTGCCGTCCCGGGCGCAGAAGACGATCCTGCACGGCTCCGACGACCAGGTGCACGTCCGCTACCGCAACAAGTACGGCCGTGAGCGCTCCTACCACACCGGCTTCGAGGGCGTGGTGCAGTGGATCGAGCGCCGCCACACGGACACCGAGTCGGATTGGTCGCGGGAGAAGTACGAGGGCTACATGCGGGACGTGCCCTGCGCGGCCTGCGGCGGCACCCGGCTCAAGCCGGAGGTGCTCGCGGTCACCCTGGCCGGCAAGAGCATCGCCGAGGTCTGCAACCTGTCCGTCGGGGAGGCGGCCGAGCTGCTCGTCGGCATCGAGCTCACGGACCGGCAGAAGATGATCGCCGAGCGGGTGCTCAAGGAGATCAACGCCCGGCTGAAGTTCCTGCTCGACGTCGGCCTGGACTACCTCTCCCTGGACCGCCCGGCGGGCACACTCTCCGGCGGCGAGGCGCAGCGCATCCGGCTCGCCACCCAGATCGGCTCCGGCCTGGTCGGCGTCCTCTACGTGCTCGACGAGCCGTCCATCGGCCTGCACCAGCGGGACAACCACCGGCTGATCGAGACGCTGCTGCGGCTGCGCGGGCTGGGCAACACCCTGATCGTGGTGGAGCACGACGAGGACACCATCCGGGTCGCCGACTGGATCGTCGACATCGGCCCGGGTGCCGGCGAGCACGGCGGCCGGATCGTGCACAGCGGCTCGGTGCCGGCCCTGCTGGAGAACGAGGACTCGGTCACCGGGGCGTACCTGGCCGGGCGCAGGGAGATCCCGACGCCGAAGCAGCGCCGCCCGCAGACCCCGGGCCGGGAGCTGGTGGTGCACGGGGCGCGCGAGCACAACCTGCGCAACCTGACCGTGTCGTTCCCGCTCGGCCAGCTCATCGCGGTCACCGGGGTCAGCGGCTCCGGCAAGTCGACCCTGGTCAACGACATTCTGTACGCGGTCCTGGCCAACCAGATCAACGGCGCCCGGCTGGTCCCCGGCCGGCACACCCGGGTCGGCGGCCTGGAGCACGTGGACAAGGTCGTCGGCGTCGACCAGTCGCCGATCGGGCGTACGCCCCGGTCGAACCCGGCCACCTACACCGGCGTCTGGGACCACATCCGCAAGCTCTTCGCCGAGACCACCGAGGCGAAGGTCCGGGGGTACGGGCCGGGCCGGTTCTCGTTCAACGTCAAGGGCGGCCGCTGCGAGGCGTGCTCCGGCGACGGCACCATCAAGATCGAGATGAACTTCCTGCCGGACGTCTACGTCCCGTGCGAGGTGTGCAAGGGCGCCCGGTACAACCGGGAGACCCTGGAGGTGCACTACAAGGGCCGGACGGTCGCCGAGGTGCTGGACATGCCGATCGAGGAGGCGGCCGAGTTCTTCTCCGCCATCCCGGCCATCCACCGGCACCTCAAGACCCTGGTCGACGTGGGCCTCGGGTACGTCCGGCTCGGCCAGCCCGCCCCGACGCTCTCCGGCGGCGAGGCGCAGCGCGTCAAGCTCGCTTCCGAGCTGCAGAAGCGCTCCACCGGCCGGACGGTCTACGTGCTCGACGAGCCGACCACCGGCCTGCACTTCGAGGACATCCGCAAGCTGCTGATGGTCCTGGAGGGCCTGGTCGACAAGGGCAACACGGTGATCACCATCGAGCACAACCTCGACGTGATCAAGACGGCCGACTGGATCATCGACATGGGGCCGGAGGGCGGCCACCGGGGTGGCACGGTGCTGGCCACCGGCACCCCGGAGGAGGTCGCCGAGGTGCCGGAGAGCCACACCGGGCAGTTCCTGCGCCCGATGCTCAAGCTCGACGGCGAGGCCAAGGGGGCCAAGGCGGCCACCACCCGGGCGGCGAAGGCCAACGGCGGCGGCGCGAGGTCGCGTACCCGCAAGGTGCCGGCCGG
>NZ_JBEYER010000086.1:0-31359 GCF_040634005.1 Micromonospora sp. NPDC007271 | reverse complement strand
CGGCCGGGTAGTCGACCGCCAGGCCGCGGGCCAACGACGCGTCCGGCCCGCCGGCCTCCGCCGCCAGCACGTCGGCCACCAGTCCGGAACGGTCCGCGTCCGGCCAGCTCAACAACAGCCGTACGGCCTCCCGCAGCCCCGCCGGCCCGGTACGCAGCGCCGCCACCACCGGCTCCAACGCCGGTACGCCGAGCGCCGCGATCGCCGTCGCCGACTCGGCCGGGTCGCGGAACCCGCACAGCGCGTCGAACTCCGACAGCGCGACCAGCAGCTCCGGCTTGTGGTACGGGTCCACGTAGTTGACCCGCTCGGCGTCGGCCGCGTGCCCCGCGCGGGCCTGCTCGGCGTCCGGATGGGCCTGCAGGCTCAGCGGGGCGTCCGCGGCCAGCACCTTCAACAGGAACGGCAGCCGGATGCCGAACCGGCCGACGAGGCGTTCCCCCAACCAGTGATCCGGCTCGGCCACCAGCAGGTCGGTGAGGCTGACCGGGCTACCGTCCCGGTCCACCGTGGCCGGGGCACCCGGATGGGCGCCCAGCCACAGCTCCGCCTCCGGCCCGTCGCTCGGCACCGGGCGCCCCTGCAACCGGGCGATCGCGGTGCGGGAACCCCAGGCGTAGTCCCGGATCCGGCCCTGCAACAGCTCCATGGTCAGCTCCCGGGCCGCCCGGGCATCTCGTCGGACCCGGTCTCCGGCTGCGGCGCCGCCGTGTACGACGCGGCACCCGTACCCGCCCGCTCGGCCGCCGCGCTGTAGATGTCCGGCTCCAGGTAGATCACCCGGGCGATCGGCACCGCGCTACGGATCCGCGCCTCGACCGCGTTGATGCCCCGGGCCACCTCCTCGGCCGTCTCGCAGGCCGACACGGCGATCTTCGCCGCCACCATCAGCTCCTCGGGCCCCAGGTAGAGCGTCTTCATGTGGATGATCCGCTCGACCTCCGGGCCGTCGGTGACCGCCCGCTCGATGGCGGTCAGGTCGTGCTGCTCGGCGCCCTCGCCGAGCAGCAGGCTCTTCGTCTCGATGGCGAGGATGATCGCGATGGCCACCAGCAGCACGCCGATCATGGCGGTGCCGAGCGCGTCCCACTTGCCGTTGCCGGTGGCCAGCGTCATCCCCACGCCGAACAGCGCGAACACCAGACCGACCAGGGCGCCGAAGTCCTCCAGCAGCACCACCGGCAGCTCGGGCGCCTTCGCCCGCCGGATGAACCGCAGCCATGACTGGCTGCCCCGGAGGGGGTTCGACTCCTTGATCGCGGTACGGAACGAGAAGGACTCCATGCCGATCGCGACCACCAGCACGCCCACCGGCACCCACTGCCAGCTGGTGATCGGCTCCGGGTGCGACGACTTGTGGTACGCCTCGTAGAGCGCGAACAGGCCACCGAGGCTGAACAGCACGATCGACACGATGAACGCGTAGATGTAGCGCTCCCGCCCGTAGCCGAACGGGTGCTGCGGCGTCGCCTCCCGCTTGGCCCGCCGGCCGCCGAGCAGCAGCAGGCCCTGGTTGCCGGAGTCGGCGACCGAGTGGATCGCCTCGGCCAGCATCGACGAGGAGCCGGTCAGCAGGAACGCGACGAACTTCGTGATGGCGATACCGATGTTGGCCGCGAGAGCAGCGATGATCGCCCTCGTCCCCCCGTTGGCGCTCACGCCTCCGCCCGTCCGATGCCGCAGGTGCTCACTGGTTTGCCAGCTCCTTCATCTCGGTGATGGCCGGAACGGCCATCGGGTCCAGGCCGTGTGCCAGGGCGAGGTAGATCGAGGCGAAGTCCGGGACCGCCGTCAGCGAGGCCAGCCGCTCCAGGGCGGAACCGCCCTCGGCGGTGACCACGTCGCAGCGCACCCCGCGCCGCTCCGCCAGGGTCTGCACCGCGTCGGCCCGCCGCTCCTCCACCGCGAGCGGCTCGTCCGTGTCGTCCTCGGCGTTGAGCCCGCCGTCCCGCAGCAGCACCAGCCGCAGCCGGGTGGCGTCCGTGCCGGTCTCGTCCGGGTCGGCGAAAATGTCCCGCTCTCCCTCGGCCAGCCCGCCGAAGACCCCGTCGAGCAGGCCGACCCGGCCCCGGCCCGCCTCACCCAGCGCCCCGGTCACCACCGGGTAACGGGCGTTGGCCGAGAGCGTGTCACCGAATCGCCGGGCGGCCACGGTGGCCAGCGGCGACGAACCCCAGACGATCGGAATCGACCCGGCCAGGCCCAGGGCCAGCGACTTCGCCGGGTTGACGAAGGACTCAGCGGTGGGGCGACAGCGGTCCGCGTCCGCGTCCAGCCGGGCCGCGGTCTCGGCCAGGTCCGCCTCGTTGACCTTTACCAGCCCGAGCGTACGGGCGGCGAGCAGCACCGGCACGGTGAGCGCCCAGAGGCTGGCCCGGGCCGGAGCCCGCCGGGGCACCGGGATGAACGGCGCCCGGGCCCGCTCGGCCACCGACTGGAGTTGCGAGTCCGGGGCGCCGACGGCGACCAGGCGGGCACCCCGCCGGTGCGCGGCCTCCGCCGCACCCAGCGCCTCGGGGCTGCGACCGGAGGCGCTGACCGCGATCACCACGTCGGCCGCACCGACCCAGCCCGGCACGCCAGCGCTGCGGTGCGGGATCACCGGGACCGGACACCGCGGCCCGGCCACCGTGGCCAGCACGTCCCCGGTACGTCCGGCGGTGCCGATGCCGGCGATGACCACCGCGCGCGGCCGGCCCTCGTCGGCGAGCACGCTCAGGTTCGCCTCGGCGGCCAGCGCGGCCGACTCGCGCACCTGGGCGCCGGCGGAGGCGATGAACCGGAGCATGCCGCCCGGGTCCCGCTCGGCCAGCAGATCCGGGTCGTCCAGCAGCGACTCGTCGGCGTGCCGGTGTCCGCTGACCCCGGCCGTACCCTCCATCATCGCTGCGGCGCGGAGCCACCGCGCGCGTCGTCCGCCGCGGGTCCACCACGCGCCTCGTCCAGCAGCAGCACCGGCACGTCGTCGCGGACCTCGAAGATCCGGCCGCATTCGGTGCAGGTCAGCGTCTGGGCCTGCGGATCGTAGTCGAGCGGGGCGTGGTGCGTGTCCGGGCAGGCGAGGATCTCGAGCAACTGCGGGTCCAGGGCCACTGCGCGGCTCCTTCCACGGTATGCGGTCCCGCCGGTCGGTGGTGCCGACCGGCGCACGCGATCTTATCGGCGAACCGGTACGGGCACTGCGTCACCGAGCGAGATCATCTCGTCGCCGCCGACGTCACCGGCCACCGTGGCGACGCCTCCGGTCAGGTCACCGCCACACACCGTCACCGTAACCCTCGACGGGCGGCCGGGCTCCGGCTCAGCGCGGCAGGTCAGGCAGCACGCTGGTCGCCTCGCCGCCCGGCGCCGCCGGCGGCTCGCCGTCCGGCCGGCCGGCCGTGGGAGCGCCGTACACGTTGCCGGCCGGGCGGGGCGACGAGACCCCGCCGTACACGGTCGGGGTGGGCGCCTTCTGCTGCCCGTACACCTGCCCCACCGGGGCCCCGGCACGATAGGTGGTGCCGCCCGCGCTACGCGGCAGCGGCACCTGCGGGTAGCCGCCGGCGTGCTCGTCGACCTTGTCGGCCCGGCTGCGCCGGACCAGCAGCACGATCAGGGCCGCGCCGACGAGCACCAGCCCGATACCGAACCACATGACAGGGGAACCTCCGGAGGACGAGTCGGCACCACGGGACCCGACGGCCGGGTCGACCGCGGCAGCCACGGCGGACGGCGGCTCGGCCTCGCCCGGCGACAGGGTCACCTCGTCGCTCGGGCTCGGGGTCGGGGTCGGGGTCGGTGACGGCTTCCGCGTCGGCGAGGGGCTCGGCGCCTTCGCCGCACCCGCCACCCTGGCGGAGGTGTCGGCCTGGCCGAGGACCCGACCGGCGGCGGTGGTCGCCTTACCGATCACGGTCAGCCGGCCGCCCGGCGCGCCGGCCAGGAAGGCGACCCGGTAGCGGACCGTCATCCCCTTGCCCTTGCACAGGGCCGGGCGGTCCGGCGGGATGGGCGCCGTCGCGACCCCGCCGCCCCCGCCGGAGACCCCGACGGGCTGCCAGCGCCCACCGGTGTTGACCTCCACCCGGACCTGATCGGGCCGGACGCCGTCGAGCCGCAACCCCAACGCGGTCCGCAGCAGCACGCAGCCGTCGGTACGCTTACGAACCTCGACCGCGACCGTTTCCGGCGATCCGCCGGCCGTGAAGCTTCCGGCCGAGCGGACGTTAACCCGGTCGTCGTCGGCCATCGCCGGGGACTGACCGACGGCCACCAGGCCACCCAGCATCACACCGACCGTGGCCAGCCGCGCCGCGTGCCGCCTAACCGACATCTCCACCTCACCGTTCCCACCCCGACCGGTCCGCCGCGTCAGGCTACTACCGGCACGAAGTGGTACCCGCCCATCCAGCGCTCGGTATGTGCGCCGCGACACGCCGTACCGTCCGGCCAGCCGAGCGTGCCGGGCCAGGCGAAATCGGCGGCCAACCGGGCGCGGCGACCGGGCGGAACCGGCGGTCAGGCGGGCGCGGCGGCCAGCGCCCGCCGGCACAGCCGGTCGGCCGTCCGGGTCGTCTCCGGCAGCCGGTACCGGGGCGTCAACGCCAGCACCCGGTCGGCGGCGTTGGCGAGGCTCATCCGGTGGCCGACGCTGACGAAGACCGGCCGCACCCCGTCCCGGGTACGCAGCACCCGACCCACCACCTCACCGCCGTCGCGCAGCGGCGTCCAGGACCCCCGCTCCGGCTCCGGCTCCGTCCACTCGCCGACCAGCGGCGTCTTCCCCACCCCGATCGCGGGCAGACCGGTGACCAGGCCGAGATGGCAGGCCAACCCGAACCGGCGCGGGTGCGCCAGCCCGTGCCCGTCGCAGACCAGCAGCTCGGGCCGCACGGTCAACCGGTCCAGGGCGGCCAGCAGCGCGGGCAGCTCGCGGAACGCGAACAGCCCCGGCACGTACCCGAAGGCGGGCCGACCCACGCTGACCGCCTCGTCGACCACCGCCAGGGTGGCGGCGTCCAGCACCGTGACGGCCGCCGCGAGCCGGTCACCGCTCTCCGCGTACGCGACGTCCAGGCCGGCCACCGTCGCGGGCGCGGTCGGGCCCGGCCCCACCAGATCCACCCGCGACCGCAGTTCCTCCTGTACGCGCAGCGCCTCCGCGACGTCAGCCGGCGGCTGGTACGGCATCCCCTCGGTCGTCATCCCTGCGGATCAGTCCTTGACCGGAGAGAGTTCCGCGCGGGCCTGCGCGGCCCACCGCTGGACGCCCTGCGCGGCGGCGGACTCGGCGAGCGCCATGGCCTCGTCGACCAGCGCGAGCCCACGGTCGGGATTACCCTCCTCGGCGGCGAGGTAGCCGAGCGCGAGCAGGTTCGCGGCCACGCCGGGCAGGAACCCCAGCTCCCGGCGCAACCGGGTCGACTCCTCCATCCGCTCCCGCGCCACCTCGAGCCGGCCGGCAGCGCGGTCCACGAACGCGAGGTGCCGCAGCACGTACGACAGGGTCAAGCAGTCGCCGGCCAGCGTGGCCAGCTCCCGAGCGCGGGCGAAGGCGGGAATCGCTGCCGGTTCGTCGCCGCGGATCACCTGATGCACGCAGCCCACCCAGAACCGGGCCTCCCCTTCGCCGCGCGGATCGGCGAGCCGCTGGTACAACGCGGCCGCCTGCTCGAAGAGCTCCAGCTCCCGCGGGTCCTCGACCTTCTCCTCCAGGTAGCGCGCGTGCAGCACCCGGCCCCGGGCCAGCGCGAGATCCGCCTCGACCCCGTCGAGAGTCCGGTCGGCGGTGGCCAACGCGGCACTGCGGCCGCCGAACACCGCCTCCTCGTACAACTCCCGTGCCCGCTCGATCCGGCCCATTCCCGCTCCCGCCCCTGTCGTCGGCTACTGGCCCACCCGGCCGTCGATCCGCTCACGCAGCAGGTCGGCGTGGCCGTTGTGCCGGGCGTACTCCTCGATCATGTGCACCAGCAGCTCGCGGAGGCTGACCTCCTCGCCGTCGGACATCCGGGCCCGAGTGCCCAGGTCCGCCGTCGCCGCCACCAACTCCTCGGCGAAGGCGACCTCCGCCCGCCAGGTGGCCCACGCCTCGGCCACCACCGCCGGATCCGCGACCGCGCCGTCGAAGGCACCGTCCCGCTCGTCCGGGGGCGAGTAGAGCTTCGGCACGTCCTGGCCCGCCAGCACCCGGCGGAACCAGCCGCGTTCCACCTCGGCCAGGTGCCGGACCAGGCCGAGCAGCGACATCTTCGACGGGGGTACGGAGCGGCGGGCCAGCTGCTCGGGGTCGAGATCGGCACACTTGAGTTCGAGGGTGAGCCGCTGATCCCGGAGATACCCGACGAGAGTCTCCCGCTCCCCGTCGAACCCGCCGTCCGAGCGCGGGTCGTCCTGCGGCTTGAGGAACATGTTCGACCAGGCGAACCGAGGTGCCGGTAGCTCACTTTCGGTGCTGGTACGCGCGTCAGCCATGCCCGGACCCTCGCCTGCCGCCTCGCCGCTCGCAACGCATTTACGTCGCGCCGTCAGGAGGTCGCGATGGTGGGATCAGCGCCGGGGTCTCCGGCCTGCTGCAACTGCTCCTCGAACATCACGAACGTCCTCCGCCGGATGCCGGCGATCAGCGCCGCTTCCTCGGCAGTGAAGGGACGGCCCTCGGCTCGGGCTACGTCCTCGATGGCGTTGACCGTCTCATAGAGCGCGAAGATCGGCCCATCGCCCTTGAGATAGCGCCCCCGCTCGGCCTCCGTCCGCTGCACGAAGCGTTCCGCAGAGCGCACAAAGATGTCTCCGCCCACGGCACAGAGGATCTCGTCGATGATGTCGTTCGCCGGCAGCCAGCCACCCGTCCATCGATCGAGCTTCCACGTGGTGAGCCCACCCTCCGGCGTCGGCACCATCTTCACTGGTGTGTCGTAGTAGTCGTAGTAGGCAGGCAGGCCAAGCCCGTGCTCTGCGGCTGTCATTCCAGCCCTCCGCTCAGCGCCGATTGGAGAGCTGCCCAGAAGTACTCACGCTGCCGCCGAATAATGCCGTTTCGAATTGCCATCTCCTTCGCTGACAGACTTCGCCCCTCCTCCCGGGCGACCGCTCCGAGGTCACGCCTCACCTCAAACAAGGCATGCTCCCATGTAGCGACATCATCGAGGGCAGCTAGCTGCAGTCGGAATTCCGCGACATGGCCGGACGACGTACGGAGCATCATCTGCACATCCCGGTAGCCGCTGTCCTGGGGCTCAAGGAAGCGGTCATCGAACTCAAGAATCGTCACCTGCGGATCGTCTGGCAGCGCTGCCAGGGCTGCATAGAGGTCGTCGAGCCGCTGATAGGAGATTCTGCCAGCCGCCAAGTCCCTGAGGCGAGACGCGTCCCCACTGTACTTCGCCACCTTGTCCTCGGCCCGCATCCGGTCCTTGGGCTCCGGTCGCGGCCGATACTCTCCGTCGCCGTTCGACGCCTCGAGCAACCTCCGCCCCAGCGCATCAATTTCGCCCTGAGCAGCAGCTGCAGCCTCATACAACTCGTCCAGATATTGGCACCGATACGCTAGGTCTTCACGCCGGCTCTGGTCGAATCCCGGCTGGAACACGACAGGGCGGTCCACCACGAATTGATAACTCACCGCCAGTTGCTCGGTGGTGAGTGGCGTAGGCTGGACCGGGGGGATGGGCGATGCGGCAGCCGCACCCGCACCGCGCTCGGCGATCTCACCAAGGACGTCGCCGAGCACATCAATGGCTTTCTGGTGACTGCCCAGATGGTGCAGGGTCAGTGGTCGCGCGGTCAGCGAGTTGGTGAGCTCGGGTGTGTCCAGCATCATCCGGGCCAGATCCGGATGCTGCGTCAACTGGCGTACCAGCCTCTCCGCCAGCAGCGGTTCGCCGCGCGGCGGTGCCTCCCAGGTCTGGTCGAGCATCCCCTGGACCCGCGGATCGGCCAACAGCCGCGCCACGTCGCCGGCTGCCGCCTCGTCCAGCTCGGGCGCCAGCCGCCGCAAGGTCGACGCGTCGAGGTGGTGCGCCAGCTCGACCGGGGTCACCCCGGCGGCGAAGACGTGGTCGAGGCTGGCAGCCGCAGCGATCGCGTCCCGGACGAACAGCCCAGCCGAGATCCGCTCGGTGTGGGCGTCAAGGTGTGCCCGCCGCAGGCCGTCCGGGTCCGCGGTGGGCGCGCTCCCCGGTGCCGGCGAATCATCGGCCCGGTGAAATGTCGTGTCCTCACCGAGCAGGTGAACAAGGTTGAAGTCCGGGGGCTCCTCGTCGCCGTCGTACGGTAGCGGCGGGTCGGCGGGCCGGGGCGGATCGGGCCGATCCCGCAGCTCGGGGAGAACATTGAAGGCGCCGGGCGGCCGACCGGCCAGCGGCATCGGCCGGCCGTCGGGGCCGAGCACCAGCGCGTCGACTCCGACGACGTTGGCGGGATTCGACACCCCGCGGTGGGTGTAGAGGGGACGGTTCCAGAGGATCCCCTGCTGCGGGTCGAGGTAGAGGACTGTGCCGTTCTGGTTCAGCGCCACCCAGGCGTGCGACCCGCCGCCTTCGTAGCTCGTGACGAGGAAGGCGTAACTGCCATGACCGCCAGCGAGCAGCTGCCCGTGCAGGTCGCGATAGCCGAGTTCGACCCGCTGCCGCACCTCCGTGTGGCTGGTCGGATCGGGGCCGGGGCAGAGGTCCTGGAACTGGCCTCCGGTGATCTCCTCGACCCGCATGGGCCCGTCCACTTCGCCGTCGACCGGCTGGCGGACGTCCCCCATCAGATAGCCGTCAAAGGTGCGCGGCGCGGAGACCCGAGGCCGGCCGTGCACCCAGGTCTCGTAGAGCGAGAGGGTGCAGTCCAGGCAGTTGATGCTCCGGGTGGGGTCCGCCAGCGGGCCGCCGTCATTCGCGAGTCTGAACCAGCCGCCATCCCGGGGATCGGCGGTACGCACCACGGTGCCGTCCGGGTTGCGTGGCATCTGCCGCTCCAGGTCGGTCTGGTGCAACGCGAGCGGCGGACGCAAGCCACCGCGTACGCCGTACCGGCGGGAACGGTCGATCGGCGGCGGGTGACCGTCGCCGGTGAGGGCGGAGCGGTTTGGCGTTTCCACAGCGCCGGGCGCGAGGTCGGCGACGTCGTCGTTGATCCGGTAGAAGTCGGCGTCGTCCTCGATCATCACCTCGGCAGGCAACAACTCGCCGCTCAGGACCGCTTCGGCTTCGTCGAGGGCCTTGTAATGAAGGCGGTCCCTGAACCGTCCCTCACGCACATGTTGCTCGGCGAGGGAGTGCTGCCCCGCCTTGCGAAGCTCGTCGGCCCGGCTAAGGAGCCACCGCGCGGCTTCGCAATGTTGCTCGGCCGTTTCGCGTAGTTCCTTCACCCTGCTGTGACGTCGGTTTTCCTCGTACAACTCCCGCTGGGCTTGTAGGTAGCCCTGGTAGCGGCGTCGGTCGAGGGCTTCCCGATCGGCGGCACGCCGGGCGGCCCGTTCCTCCGGTGTGGGCACGCTCTTGCGGGGCGGAAGCGGATCGAAGGGACCTGGTAGGGCCGGCGGCGGACCGTCAGCGGGCCGGCGCGGTGCCGGGGCCAGCGCCTCGAGCAGCGGGAAACGAGGGTTCGGCGCGGGCCGGTTGTCCGGCCCCGTGACCGTTGACCCGGCCGCCGGATCTGCGGCGACCCGCTGGACCGGTGGCGGACTCGACGGCCCGGGGGCCGGGGCCACCGGGCCGGCCGAGAGCCGGTCGGCGGGAAGCGGCGACGGGGAGCTCGGGTGCGGAGCGACGGCCGGAGATCCGCTCGTAACGGTCGGGGCTGTGTTGGACTGCACCGGGACCGTCTGGCTCGACGTGCCGGCATCGACCTGTGCGACCGGGCCGAGCCTCGGGTCGGCGGCGACCAGGTGGGTGCCCGTGACCGGCGACTCGACCGCCACCGAGCTCAGCGTCGGGCGGGCGACCACTTCGGGGTTCGGCCGATCGGAAGCCGGCTCGGGCACCGCATGTACCGATGGCGCGGCAATCCCCGACGACTGCTCCACCGGCGAGGTGAGGTCTACTTCCGTCGTCACCTCCGTGCGCAGCTGCCGCGATTCACCCGCTGCGGCGACGCCGGGGCCGGCCGCATCGGGGTGGCCGGCACCGGCGCCAGTCAGGGACGTGGCGGGCCCGACTGAGGCGACGGTCGCCGGCTCGACCGGCTCGGGCGCTCTCTGGGCGGGAATGACGCCGCCCACATCAGCGGCGCCGGGGATCGGAAGTGCCGGATTCACCGGCGGGAAGGCAAGGCCGCCCAGCTTTCCGTCGAGCCGGTGGTGCAGGGCCGCGTCGGCTTGGCCGGTGGCGGAGCCGCTGACGCCGGAGACCGCCGCCCGGGCCAGGTCCTCCAGCGACAGGTTCTGCCCGGTGGCCAGCCCTGCGGCGCCTTCGGCCAAGGTCTCGCCGACCATCTCTCGCCCGAGGTGCTCACCGACCTGGGCCAGGCGCCCGTCGGCGCGCCGCCCCAGCCCGGCGAGCGGTGCCACCGCGCCGCCGGCGAAGCCGCCGAGCGCCGACATGCCCACGTCGGTCAGGTCCAGGCCGTCCCGGCGCCCGGTGGAGTTCTGGTACGCCTGCGTCGCCAGGCTGGTGCCCGCCTCCTGCCCGGCCTCGACGAGACCGCCGACCGCGGCACGTCGGGCGAACCCCGTTACGCCGCTCTTGACGACATCCTTCGCGGCTCGCTCCCCGGCCTCCTTCAGCCCGTCCTTGAGTGCCTTACGGGCCAACTGCGCCACTAGCCGCTTGAAGATCTGCTGCACCGCCAGCCGACTGGCGGCAATGGCCGCACCGGCGGCCGGTGAGGCGGCCCCGGCGGTGAGCACTGCCGCCACCGCCAACGAGAGCAGCTCGATGACCAGGATGCCCAGCTCGATCCAGGCCTCCAGCTTGGCGCCCTCGATGTCGCAGCCGCAGGAGTCGACCAGCTTGCCCAGCTCGCCGGTGACGGCGAGCAGGACGGGCAGCGGAGCGTCCGGGCCCTCGGCGACCTTGTGCCAGGCGGCTTCGAACGCCTCGGCCACCAGGCCCACGCCGCCGTAGCCGCTACGCACCTCACCGGCTGCGGCGGCCGCATCGGTACGCGGGCGGGCGAGGACATCGGCGATGCCGTACCACTGGTCGGCGAGGTTCCAGACGGCGCGCTCGTTCCCGTCCGGCCACTCCACGCCGACGACCCAGTCCAGCGCCTCGTGGATCCAGCCGGGCACGTCCCAGGGGCAGTAGTCGAGCGGATGCGGGATCGGGCTGGGCAGCATGCTCACGCGCGGAACCTCCGGAGGTCAGCGCCAGTGCCGATTCGGGGTGCGATGCGGGTGTGGAATCTCGCCGAGTTGGCGACCGCTGAGCTCGTCGGTCTCGACGGTGGCGGCGACGGAACGGACCACGTCGGAGCCCAGCCCTTCGAGGGAGCGGCCCAGGATCTCCCAGGCGCGCAGCAGCGTCTCCTCGTAGCCGCGATACTGCTTGTCGAAGGCGGCGCCGATGTCGTCCCGACCCCACGGCCGCTGCGCGCTCGCCTCCGCGATCGCACCGCCGACCTCTCGCCGAGAGGCGCTGACCGCCTCCCCGGCCAGGGTCAGATCGACACCACCACGCCCGGCCCGGTCCGGGTCCAGCCAGATCTGCCCTTCGACCACTGTGGTCACTCGCCGCGCGAGGAAACGGCGTCCGCCCGGCCGAGCAGCGCACCGAAGTCGTTCGTTCGCAAGAACTCCACCGACGGCGAGCCGGGCGGCAGGTAGCCGGCGACCAGCTCCCGGGTCGCGGCGACCCCGGCGGTGGACGCCCGCAACACGGTCGTGGTGATCTTCCTGCTCAACGCCTTGGCGTCCCGGTCGTGGAAGACCGAGGGGGCGACCTCGACGCTGATCAGCTCGCCTCGGGCTCCGGCCACGGCGGTCACCTGGCCGTCATCGGAGCGCTCCGTCACCCGCAGCTCGGCGAGTTTGCCCTGGAGTTCGTCCAATCCGGACCGCAGTCGCTGGTATTGGCCGTACACCTCGTCGAAGCGCGCGCGCAGCGCACGGTTGGCGTCCCGGTCCGCGGTTTCAGCCACCGTCGCTCCTCCCCGTCACCGTCGGTAGGGCCGACCATACCGGGCGCCACCGAATCCGTGGGGTCCGGTAGTTTCAGGCTGTGATCGAGCGACAGCAGGCCGAGCAACTCGCCGCCGCCTGGGCACGACGGGACTCAGAGCGCCTGGGACACCCGTGCACGCCGCTGATTGAGGAGTTCGACCTGGGCTACCTGATCACGTCCACGGTCTCCCGCGAGGCCCGTGCCCTCCCGGGCGACCTGCCGACCACGGTGGTCGACAAGGAGACTGGTGAGGTGTCGACCTGGCCGCGTTTGCCGCTGGCCGCCGTCGCGCAGATGTACCGGCAGCGCCGGCCGCAGGAGCCGCGCGCACCGCGCACCGTCGACCCCGCCAGCCAGTTACTCCGTGAACTCACCCGGCTGCCCACACCGGGGGCTGCGGCGCATCTCACTCTCGACGGCCGCGTCCAGGTGGCCCAGGGGGTGAAGGGTGACGTCGCTCTGCACCACCATCCGCTGGTTCAGTCCTACCTGGACGACCTGCCTCCCGGCCACCTGGTCCGGGGCGGTGAGCGGCACGCCGAGATGGTCGTCGTCTCCGACGTGCTGCACGAGCGCGACCACCGGCGAGCGGCCGACGGCCTGCCTCCGCTGACCATGCCAGAGGCGAGACAGGTCCTAGGCGGCAGCCGCATCGAGTTCTTCCGGATCCGGGAGTCCGGCGATCCCACCGGTGGGCCCACGGAGCTGCCCTGCGACTCGTGCATCAACTTCCTGGTGCACTTCAACGTGCTTCCGTGGTCCGACCTCGCCTACGCGGAGGAGCGGCGGCCGGAGCCCCAGACCGCAATTCATGATGACCGTTTCCCGGAGGACGTGGCCCGGGCGCTCGTCGACGCGGGCTGGCAGGACAGCATGTTCAATGAGGCGCTTGCGTTGGGTGCCATCGCGGAGACGCGCCAAATCGCGGGCCGACGACACCAACATCAGGTCTTTGCCGCAGCTGTGCAGGCCTTGACCGCCTTTCCGGCGCTACTCAGCCACCGATGCGGGCCGGGCCAAGAGGTGTGGATAAGCAAGTTCACCACGAATCCACTGCGCAGCGCCCACACTGCGGACACGCTCGCTGACTTCGGCGCTGTCCTCGGCGTACGGCTTTTTCCGATCGGGACCGAACGCGGGGACAGCATCATCGCCGTTGACGAGCACGGGCGGATCTTCGCGCTCGATCAGGCCGGCGAGTGGTTCCTCGGCCCGGACATCGACGCCGCGCTGACCACCCTCCTGCTCGGCCGCGCCCCCGCCCGGGTACGCGACGACGGCACCTGGTGACGGTCGACCGCCACCGGCTGGTGGCTACAACGCCACCCCGGTCAGCACCATGACGCGCGGTTCGGTGTAGTCCTCCATCGCGCTGCGCAGCCCTTCCCGCCCGACGCCGGAGCCCTTCACTCCGCCGTACGGCATCTGGTCGGCCCGGTACGACGGCACGTCCCCGACGATCACCCCGCCGACCTCCAGGGTCCGGGACGCGAGGAACGCGGTCTGCAGGTTGTGCGTGAAGATGCCCGCCTGCAACCCGTACGCCGAGTCGTTGACCGCGGCGAACGCGGCCCGGTCGTCGGCGATCGGGCTGACCACCAGCACCGGGCCGAAGACTTCCTCCCGGCAGACCTTCGCGGATGACGGCACCCCGGACAGCACGGTCGGCGGGTAGGTCGCGCCCTCCCGGCGGCCGCCGACCTCGACGGTGGCTCCGGCGGCGACCGCCTCGTCGACCCATGCCTCGACGCGTTCGGCCGCTTCGACGGAGACCAACGGCCCGACGTCGGTCAGCTCGGAGGCCGGGTCCCCGGTCCGCAGTTCCTCCACCGCGGCGACGAGCCGGGGCAGGAAGCCGTCGTAGAGCCATTCGTGCACGTAGACCCGCTGCACGGCGATGCAGGACTGCCCGGCCTGGTAGTTGGAGAAGGTGGCGATCCGGTGCGCCGCGAAGGTCAGGTCCTCGTCCGACGACCAGTCTTCACAGATCACCGCCGCCGCGTTGCCGCCCAGTTCCAGGGTGACGTGCTTGTCGGGGGCGGCCCGGCGGATGGCCGCGCCGACCGGCCCGGAGCCGGTGAACGACACCACCGGCAGCCGGGGGTCGGCGACCAGCTCGGCGGCGCGCTCGTTGGGCAGCGGCAGCACCGAGAACATTCCCTCGGGCAGCTCAGTCTCGGCGAGGATCTCGCCGAGCAGCAGCGCCGACAGCGGGGTCGCCGGGGCCGGCTTGACGATGATCGGCGCACCGACGGCGATGGCCGGGGCGACCTTGTGGGCGACCAGGTTGAGCGGGAAGTTGAACGGCGCGATCCCCAGCACGGGGCCGCGAGGCACCCGCCGGACCAGCGCGATCCGCCCGGTGGCCGCCGGGTCGGTGTCGAGGCGTTGCAGCTCGCCGGAGAAGCGCCGGGCTTCTTCGGCCGCCCAGCGGAAGGTGGAGACCGCCCGGCCCACCTCGGCCTTCGCCCACTTGACCGGCTTGCCGTTCTCGGCGGTGATCAGGGCCGCGACCTCGTCGGCGCGTTCGGCGAGCCGCCGGGAGACGTGGTCCAGGGCCGCCGCGCGGACGTGCGCGGGCAGGGCCGCGGCCGCCCCGGCGGCTGCCGCGACGGCGGCTGCCGCGACGGCGGCTTCGACCTGGTCGGCCGTGGCGAAGGTGGTACGCCCGACCGTGCGGCCGTCGTACGGATGGGTGACGGCCAGCTCGCCCTCGCCGTGGGCGGGGCGGCCGGCGACGTAAAAGGCTCTCGGCTCCACGACCGGCAGCGTAGACGACGGCAGGCGCGCGCGGAAACAGTTGCCTCAACCCTTGTCTGTTACGGATTCAGTGGCCAAGATGGCAGTCAGATTGCGATAACCTCTGCAAACCCTTCCCCCCGGCCACCCTCGGAGACATTCTGATGAGTGATCAGCAGCAGCTGCGCAACTTCGTCAACGGCGAGTACGTCGACCCGGTGGACGGCGGCTACGCCGACCTGATCGACCCGTGCACCGGCGAGGTCTTCGCCCAGGCGCCGGTGTCCGGGGCGGCGGACGTGGACGCGGCGATGAAGGCCGCCGCCGCCGCGTTCGAGACGTGGCGGGACACCACCCCGGCCGAGCGGCAGAAGGCCCTGCTCAAGCTCGCCGACGCGGTGGAGGCCCGGGCGGCCGACCTGGTCGACGCCGAGGTACGCAACACCGGCAAGCCCCGGCAGCTCACCGCCGACGAGGAGCTGCCACCGGCCGTCGACGAGTTCCGCTTCTTCGCCGGCGCCGCCCGCCTGCTCGAGGGCCGCTCGGCCGGCGAGTACCTGGCGGGCCACACCTCGTACGTGCGGCGCGAGCCGATCGGCGTCTGCGCCCAGGTCACCCCGTGGAACTACCCGCTGATGATGGCGGTCTGGAAGATCGCCCCGGCGCTGGCGGCCGGCAACACCGTGGTGCTGAAGCCGTCGGACACCACGCCGGTGTCGACGCTGCTGCTGGCCGAGATCGCGGCCGAGTTCTTCCCGCCGGGCGTGTTCAACGTGGTCTGCGGCGACCGGGACACCGGCCGCGCGCTCGTCTCCCACCCCACCCCGCAGCTGGTGTCCATCACCGGCTCGACCCGGGCCGGCATGGAGGTCGCCGCGGCGGCGGCCCCGGACCTGAAGCGGACCCACCTGGAGCTGGGCGGCAAGGCCCCGGTGGTGCTCTTCGACGACGCGGACATCGCGGCGGCGGCCGAGGCGATCGCGGTGGGCGGCTACTTCAACGCCGGCCAGGACTGCACCGCCGCGACCCGGGTGCTCGCCGGTCCCGGCGTCTACGACGACTTCGTCGCCGCCCTCGCCGAGCAGGCCCGCAACACGAAGACCGGCGCGCCGGACGACGAGGACGTGCTCTACGGCCCGCTGAACAACGCCAACCAGCTCGCCCGGGTACGCGGCTTCGTGGACCGGCTGCCGGACCACGCGAACGTCGAGACCGGGGGCTCGCAGGTCGGCGAGCGCGGCTACTTCTACGCCCCCACCGTGGTCAGCGGAGTGCGCCAGCAGGACGAGGTCATCCAGCAGGAGGTGTTCGGGCCGGTCATCACCGTGCAGCGCTTCTCCGACGAGGACGAGGCGGTGCGCTGGGCCAACGGCGTGGAGTACGGCCTGTCCGCCTCGGTCTGGACGAAGGACCACGGCCGGGCGATGCGGATGACCCGCCGCCTCGACTTCGGCTGCGTCTGGGTGAACACCCACATCCCGTTCATCTCGGAGATGCCGCACGGCGGCTTCAAGCACTCGGGCCACGGCAAGGACCTCTCGGTCTACAGCCTCGAGGACTACACCCGGATCAAGCACGTCATGCACAACATCGAGGGCTGATTTCCATGACTTCCTCCGACGAGCTGCACAAGCGGCGGGGCACGGCGGTCGCCCGGGGCGTGGGCAGCACGATCACCTCCTACGTGGACCACGCCGGTGGCGGCACCATCACCGACGTCGACGGGCGGGAGTGGATCGACTTCGCCGCCGGCATCGCGGTCACCAACGTGGGCAACTCCGCCCCGAGGGTGGTCGAGGCGGTCCGGGCCCAGGTCGAACGCTTCACCCACACCTGCTTCATGGTCGCCCCGTACGAGTCGTACGTCGCGGTCTGCGAGCAGCTGAACGCACTGACCCCGGGCAACTTCGAGAAGCGCTCGGCGCTGTTCAACTCGGGCGCCGAGGCGGTGGAGAACGCCGTCAAGATCGCCCGGCATGCCACCGGACGGCCGGCGGTGGTGGTCTTCGACCACGCGTACCACGGCCGGACCAACCTGACCATGGCGCTCACCGCGAAGAACATGCCGTACAAGCACCGCTTCGGGCCGTTCGCGGGCGAGGTCTACCGGGTGCCGATGTCGTACCCGCTGCGCGACGGCGGGCTGGACGGGGCGACCGCCGCCGCCCGGGCGATCGAGATGGTGGAGAAGCAGGTCGGCGCGGAGAACGTGGCCGCGCTGCTGATCGAGCCGATTCAGGGCGAGGGCGGCTTCGTCGTACCCGCGGCGGGCTTCCTGCCGGCGCTGCGCGAGTGGGCGACGGCGGCCGGGGTGGTCTTCGTCGCCGACGAGATCCAGACCGGGTTCTGCCGGACCGGCGACTGGTTCGCCTGCCAGCACGAGGGCGTGGAGCCGGACCTGGTCACCCTGGCCAAGGGCATCGCCGGCGGGTTACCGCTCGCCGCGGTGACCGGCCGGGCCGAGCTGATGGACGCGGTGCACGTCGGGGGCCTCGGCGGGACGTACGGCGGCAACCCGATCGCATGCGCCGCCGCGCTCGCGGCCATCGAGACCATGCACGAGCTGGACCTGGCCGCTGCGGCCCGGCGGATCGGCGCGGTCATGGTCGACCGGCTGCGCGCGATCGCCGCCCGCGACCCGCGCGTCGCCGAGGTACGCGGCCGTGGCGCCATGCTCGCCGTGGAGATCGTGCAGCCGGACACGCTGACCCCGGACCCGGCCGCTACGGCGACGATCTCGGCGGCCTGCCACGCGGCGGGGCTGCTCACCCTCACCTGCGGCACCTACGGCAACGTGCTGCGTTTCCTGCCGCCGCTCGTCATCTCCGACGACGAGCTGGCCCGTGGCCTGGACATCCTGGACGCGGCCTTCGGCTGATCCACGGTCAGCCGGTGTACGTGGAACACCATGGCTCTCGATCCCCCCAGGAGCGACCCATGGTGTTCCACCCCGGCGGCGGTGCGGTCACCCGCCGCCCTGATCAGAGGCAGATCCAGCAGTACGCGTGGACATCGCCGGCAACAGCCCGGCGGGCCACGCGTCGCAACTCTCCCACGATCTCGGCGACGAGCTGCTCGTCCGGCCGGCCCACCCACTCCTCGGCGCCCCGCCACACCGCCGCGACGTCGTCGATCCGCTCGTCCGGCAACGCCGCGAGCTCGTTCACGAACGCCGGTTTGAGCCGGAGCAGGTAGGGGCCCTCGTCCCCGTTGCCGTCGACCCGCGCCTCGTCGGTGGACAGTCGCTCGGCCGCCACGTCCGGGTCGCCGTGCCGGATCGCCGCCCACAGCCTGCCGACCAGCACCGTCAGCTCGACAAACTTGCACCGGAGCGGGGCCAGGTCATCGCCGGGCCCCCTTTCGGCGGCGGCCAGCGCCCACGGTCGCCGCCAGCACGTGCTTGCGCTGCACCTTCACGTTGTATCTCCCGTCGTCCGGTGGTCTCGTACGACGCCTGGTACGGACGGGAGGGCCGGACCGTTCAGCCGGGACGGTGGATCACAACGGACCGTAACGGGTGTGCGGCGCTCCGGTGAGCAGCGCCCAGTACCGGTCGCCGTAGGACCAGTGCCACCACTCGGTCGGGTAGTTCACCAGCCCGGCCCCGCTCAGCGCGCCCACCAGGATCTGCCGGTTCCGCCAGGCGCTCACCGGGATGTGCCGGGCCGCCGTGAAGCAGGCGTCGGCGCTCTCCTCCGGGGTCGCGTCGAGGGCCGTGCCCATCTCCACCTCGATCCCGTCGGCGTCACACAGGGTGAGGTCGACCGCGCCGCCGGTGCTGTGCGGCGCCACCTCGACCGGCGAGACGAACTTCGTGGTCTCCCGGTGCAGCCGCTCCGGCGACCAGTCCGGGTAGCGCCGGCGCAACTCGTCCCGGTAGCCGGTGAAGATGTCGAGCTGCGCCCGGTACGGCCGGTACCCCTCGACGACCAGCAGGCGCAGGCCGTCCGGCAGCGCGCGCTGCGCGGCCAGCAACCGGTCCGCGACCCCGCGGCGCACCCGGGCGTACGCCCCGGCGGGGTCGGCGGCCCGGCCGTCCAGTCGCAGCCCGGGCAGTTCCCGCAGGTCGACCAGCGGATCGCCGTCGTCCCGACTGGACACGGCGGCGACGCGGGGATCGGACAGCAGGATCATGCCGCACCCCCCTCGGCGCGTACGCCGGGCCGGGCCGCGTGCCGGGTGAAGGCGAGCGCGACCAGCCGGTCCACCACCTCGGGGTAGTCGACGCCGGACGCGGCCCACACCTTCGGGTACATCGAGTGCGCCGTGAAACCGGGCAGGGTGTTCAGCTCGTTGACGAACAGGTCGCCGGTGGTCCCGTCGTAGAGGAAGTCCACCCGGGCCAGGCCCCAACCGCCGATCGCCCGGAAGGCGCGCACGGACAGGTCCCGGATCCGCTCGGTGACCTCGTCGGGCAGCGGCGCCGGAACGATCATCGGGTCGGCGTCGCCGAAGTACTTCTGTCGGTAGTCGAACCAGCCACCCGCGACCCGGACCTCGCCGACCGCCGACGCCTCCGGGTGCCAGCCGCCGAGCACGCCGCACTCCAGTTCGCGGCCGGTCACGCCCTGCTCGACCAGCACCACGTGGTCGTGCCGGAGCGCCTCCTCGACCGCGGCCGCGAGGTCGTCGCCCTCGGCCACCCGGGAGATCCCGATGGAGGAGCCCATCCGGGACGGCTTGACGAACAGCGGCCGGCGCAGCCCGACGACCAGTTTCTCGGGGTCCTCGGCGGCCCGCCAGGTCGGCGCGTCGAACCAGACGTGCGGGGTGATCGGCACCCCCTCGGCCCGCAGCGCCCGCTTCATCGCCACCTTGTCCATCCCGACGGCGGAGGCGAGGATGCCGCACCCGACGTACGGCACGCCGAGCGATTCCAGCAGGCCCTGCACCACGCCGTCCTCGCCGTACGGGCCGTGCAGCACCGGGAAGACCACGTCCAGTTCGGCGTGCACCGTGCCGGGCGCGTCGGCCGCGGTGCACGCCACCGTGCCGGCACGCGCCCCGGCCCGCAGTTCCACGGCCGGGCCGGTCACCGGCAGCCGGTCGTCGATGGCCCGGCCCTCGCCCACGCTGGCGAGGTGCTCGGCCAGCACCGGCTCCGGCACCAGCCGCAGCCCGCCGGCGCGGGTGATCCCGAGCGCGACCACCCGGTGGCCCCGCTCGGCCAGGGCCCGGGCCACGCCCAGCGCCGAGGCGCAGGAGACCTCGTGCTCCGCCGACGGGCCACCGAACAGGACACCGATCCGCACCGCAGCCCTCACGCCGCCACCCCTTTCATCCGAGCCGGGTCGGCGACGGGTCCGCCCGCCAGCCGGGCCACCAGCTCCGCTTCGACATTGCCGCCGGTCAGCACCACGCCGACCGTCCGGTACCTCCCCGGCCGCCCGCCCTCGGTGCCACCCGACGGCCCCAGCTCGGGACCACCCGCCAGCCGCAACGCGCCGGCCAGCCCGGCCGCCCCGGACGGCTCGACGAGCACCTTCAGCTCCAGCAGGAGCAGCCGGAACGCCTCGGCGATCGCGTCGTCGTCGACCCGCACGACGTCCCGGACGCCGTCCCGCGCGATCGCGAACGGCAGGTCGCCGACGCAGCTCGGGCGGAGCCCGTCGGCGATCGTGGGCGCCGGCACGACCGGGGTCGGCCGGCCGGCGGCGAGGCTGCGGGCCAGCGAGTCGCAGCCGACCGGCTCGACGCCGTACACCTCGACGGGGGTGCCGGCGGCGGCCAGGCAGGCCCCGGCGACGCCGCCGCCCCCGCCCACCGGCACCACCAGTGCGTCCAGCGGGATGCCGGCGCGTTCCGCCTCCTCGATCAGCTCCAGGCTGGCGGTGCCCTGCCCGGCCACCACGTCCGGGTGGTCGTAGGCGTCGACCAGCGGGTGGCCGTCGGCGTCGGCGAGCTGCCGGGCGGCGGCCAGCCGCTCCTCGACGGTGGTGCCGGCGAGGACGACCCGGGCCCCGGCCGCCCGGGCCCGGGCCACCTTCACGGGCGCGGCGTCTTCCGGCAGCACCACGGTCGCGGCCAGCCCGTGCCGGCGGGCGGCGAGGGCCACCGCCACGGCGTGGTTGCCAGTGCTCTGCGCGACCACCCCGGTGTGGCCGGCCGCGGCGAGCCTGCCCACGGCCAGCATGGCGCCGCGCATCTTGTAGGAGCCGCCGGTCTGGAGGTTCTCGGCCTTGAGCAGGATCCGGGCGCCGGCGAGCCGGTCGATCGCCGGGCTGTTCAGCACGGGGGTACGCACCACCCGGCCGGACAGCCACCAGGCGGCCTCCTCGACGCGGGCCCGGTCCGGCAGGGCCGGGGCAGGGCTGCGGGACATGGTCTCTCCTTCTCGGTTGTGGTCGGTGCCGGCGCGGCGCGGCAGGTCGAACAGCCAGTGCGCGCGGGCCGCCGTGAGTCCGCGGTGGACGGCGAGGCTGAGCGCCAGCACGAGGGCGGTGAGCAGGACCGGGTAGCCGGCCACCAGCAGCAGCCGTGCCGGCCGATTCAGGTCGGCGACCGGTCCGGCGAGGAGCCGGTGCAGCAGCGCGAGCACCGGCATGTGGATCACGTAGATCGGCAGCGTCCGGTGGCCGAGCCGGGCGAGCGCCCCGCCGACGACCCGGAGCCGGGCCGCCCGGGCCGCGGCGGTGACGCCGAACGCCACCGCGACGACCGACACCAGCAGCCATACGCCGGGTCGGCTCTCGGCCCCGGCCAGGGCCATGGCGGCCAGCGCCACGGCGTACGCCGCGCCGGTCGCGGCCAGGCGGCGCCTGGTCGCGCCGGCCGCCCAGCGCTGGAGGTACGGCCGCAGGTGCACGCCGGCCAGGAAGAACACCAGGTTCTGGTAGACCTGCCCGCGGTTGCCCGGGCTGTCTAGCAGGCCGGTGGCCGCCACGGCGGAGAGCGCGCCCGAGGCCACGAGCAGCACCGCCGGGTGGACCCGGCGCAGCGCCTTGGCCAGCGCGAAGTAGAGCGCCAGCGCGTACAGGTACCAGAGGTTCGAGGGCGTGACGGTGAGCTGGGCCAGCAGGTCGCCGAGGCTGGTGGCCCGGTCCGTGGGGAAGCCCGGCGCGAGGGCCAGCAGGGCGGTGTGGACGAGCAGCCAGATGGCGTACAGGTAGAGGTTGCGGGCGATCCGGGGGCGGCCGGCCACCCGCCACGGGCGGGCGACGGCGTTCGCCGCGAAGATCCCGGAGAGCGTGAAGAAGAGCGGCATCCGCAGCGGCAGCAGTTGCTCGCCGAGCAGCCCCCAGGCCCCGGGCACCGGCGGGTCGACCCGCCAGTCGATCCGCAGGTAGTGCTTCACGATGACGTGCCAGAGCACCACGAGGATGATGCAGGCGCCCTTGGCCGCGTCGGCCCAGACCACCCGGCCGGCCGATGTCGCGGCCTGATCGGTACGGGTCGGCACGGCGCTCTCCTCTCCCGGCGTCGTACGCCGTTGGTCGTTTTCGGGCAGGGGGCATCGCGGGACGCCGCATGGGCGGCTCCCGGGGTCTTCGAGGGGTGGGTCAGCGCACGGCAGGTAGCTGGACGTCGACCCGCAGGCCGCCGTCCTCGCCCGGTCGGGCGGCGATGATGCCGTCGTGCGCCTGGGTGATCGAGCGGGCGATGGCCAGGCCGAGCCCGGCCCCGCCGCCCTGGTTGGTCCGGTCCCGGGCCAGGCGCCGGAAGGGTTCGAAGAGGCCGGCGACCGCCTCGCCCGGGACGGTCTGGCCGGTGTTGGTGACGGTCAGCGCCGGGTCCCCGTCGACGGTGACGGCGAGCCGGCCGCCGGGCCGGTTGTACTTGATCCCGTTCTCCACCAGGTTGCCGACCAGGCGCTCCAGCAGCACCCGCTCTCCCGGCACGACCCGGGGCGCCAGCCGGCTCTCCACGGTCACTCCGGCCTCGGCCGCCCGGTCGGCGTACGCGGCCAGCACGGTGGTGACGATCTCGTCGAGGCGTTGCGGGGTGGAGGAGCGCAGCCCCTGGTCGCTCTCGCTGAGCGCGAGCAGGCCCTCGATGAGCCGCTCGTTGCGCTCGTTGGTGGCCAGCAGTTGGGCGGTGAGCAGGGCGAGCTGCTCGGCGGTGAGCGGCTGGGCCATCCCGACCTCGATGAGCGTCCGCTGCACGGCGAGGGGCGTACGCAGCTCGTGCGAGGCGTTCGCGGCGAACCGCCGCTGCCCCTCGTAGCCGGCCGTGACCCGGTCCATCATGTCGTCGATGGCGCGGGCGAGCCGGGCCAGCTCGTCGCGGCCGCCCCGGCGGATCCGGTGCCCGAGGTTCTGCGGCCCGAGGTCGGCGATCGGGTCGGCGAGGTCGCGCACCGGGCGCAGGCACCAGCGGGCCGCGCCCCAGACCGCGAGCACGCCGGCCAGCAGGACCAGCAACTCGATCAGCCCTGGCAGCACCGGGATGAGCGGCCGGACGGGCTCACACACCGCGCCGACCGTCTGCAGGTCGCAGAACGCCTGCGCCCGCCACCACAGCTGGCCGAGCAGCTGCTTGCCGAGGCCGGGCAGCCAGTAGCCGCCGAGCAGGGCCAGCGCCCCGACCAGCAGGACGCGGCGGCGGGGGCTCACGCCGGCTCGCCGATCCGGTAGCCGGCCTTCGGCACGGTGTGGATGACCGACGGTTGGCCGAGCTTCTTGCGCAGCGTCATCACGGTCACCCGGACGGCGTTGGTGAACGGGTCGGCGAACTCGTCCCAGGCCTGTTCGAGCAGCTCCTCGGCACTGACCACGCCGCCGCCCGCGCGCATGAGCACGTGCAGGACGGCGAACTCCTTGGGGCTCAGGCCGAGCGGCCGCCCGTCCCGGGTGACCGTGTGCCGGGCCACGTCGAGCACCACCCCGTGCCGCTCCAGCACCGGCGGCACCGCCGGGGCGGACCGCCGGCCCAGCGCCTGCACCCGGGCCACCAGCTCGGCGAAGGCGAACGGCTTGGTCAGGTAGTCGTCGGCGCCCAGCCCGAGACCCGCCACCCGGTCCCGGATGCCGGCCGCGGCGGTGAGCAGCAGGACCCGGGTGCCGGCGGCGGATCCGGCGAGGCTGCGGCACACCTCGTCGCCGGTGGCGCCGGGCATGTCCCGGTCCAGCACGGCCACGTCGTACCGGTTGACCCCGATCCGCTCCAGCGCGCCGTCGCCGTCGTAGCAGACGTCGACCGCCATCGAGAACCGGCGCAGCCCTTCGGCGACCGTGTCCGCCAGCAACCGCTCGTCGTCCGCCACCAACACCCGCACCGCTGTCCGCTCCCCCATGCTCCTGATCCGTCCCGCATACGGTCCCAGGCAGGAGATAAGGGTTCCGTAAGCGCCGCCGGAGCAATCCTCCACGCCGGGCGGCACCCGCCGGTCCCCGGCGCACCGTCTGGGGCGTTCGTCCGGGCCCGAGGAGCCACCCGCAGCCGGGGAGTGAGCCGGATCACTGCTGGCGACGGATCCCGAGGGTGCTCTGCGCCGGCAGCAGGCCGGTGGCCACCACGGCCTGGGTGAGCGGGGCGACGAGCTGGGCGAACCGGCCGACCGCCGGCCCGAGCGCGCGCCACGGCGCCGCGGCCAGCTCGTCGGTCCGCCGCTCCACGTCGTCACGCAGTCGGCGGCCGGCCTCGGTGGCCACCCCGTGGCCGTCGACCAGGCCCCGGGCGGCCAGCCGGTCCCGGGCTGCGTCCCACTCCTCGGCGGTCCACCGGCGGCTCGCGAAGACCTCCACGGGGGCGGCGCCGACGGCGGCGAAGGAGACCAGCGACTCGGCCGGGTCCAGCCCGGCGGTGCGCAGCGCCGCGATGTGCCCGTCGCCCCGGTGCTCGCGCAGGATCGTGGCGGCCTGCCACAGCGCCAGGTGCGGCGCATCGGGCCAGGGCAGGTCGGCGTTGGCGGCGGCGAGGGGGCGGCCGCCCAGGTCGGCGGCGTGCACCGCGCGGCGGGCCAGGGCCGCAGCCTCGGCCAGTTCGGCCGACTCGACCCGGGCGCCGAGCAGGGCGCGCAGCGCCCGGTCCACCCCGGACAGCCGGGCGGCGAGCACCTTGGCCGGGTCGGCGGTGGCCCAGACGGCAGGCACGTACTCGGCGACCATCCGCGGGCTGAAGCTGTAGTACGTGGCGGCGACCAGATTGGGGCCGGCCGCGCCGAGCGGGGCGCTGCGCAGCGCGAAGTAGCCGGGCCAGCGCTCCCCGGTCGGCAGGCCGAGCGCGGCGGCCTCCTCGGTCAGCTCGGGCGCGTAGTAGACCAGCGCGTGCACGGGCTCGATCAGGTGCCACATCTGCCGGACCATCGCCAGTTCCATCTCGACCTCCCGATCACATCTTGTCGGTGCCAAGTTTGCGGACGTCCCCGAAACTTGTCAATGACAAGTTCGAGAGCGGCTTGGCGATCGGCGGTGAGCTGGGTCACCATGGGCGCGAGGAGGTCGCCAATGGCCGACCCGTGGCTCGCCCTGGAATTCGGTGCCGATCCGGCGGAGCGGATCGCGCAGGTCGGCGCCGCCCACGAAGCGTTCCTCACCGCTGGCACCACCGCCGGCCGGGTCCGCGACGTCGTGCGCCGGTCGTGGGAGCGGTCCGCACTGCTCGACCCCGAGACCACCGCCCCGGTCGACCTCGCCGACGACGCGCTGGCGGGCTACCGCGCCGCCCACCCCCTGAACCGTGTGCTGCCCCTTTTCCGCGACCTGCTCGGCGGCATCGCCCTCGACGGCGCGCACCTCATGGCGGTCTGCGACGCGGACGGGCGGCTGCTCTGGGTGGAGGGGCATCCGGGTGTGCTCCGGCACGCCGAGCGGATGAACTTCGTGCCCGGCGCCCGCTGGGACGAGGCCCACGCCGGCACCAACGCGCCCGGCACCGCCCTGGCCGTCGACCACAGCGTGCAGATCTTCGCCACCGAGCACTTCGTCCGGCCGGTGCAGCGCTGGACCTGTGCCGCCGCCCCGATCCACGACCCCACCACCGGCCGGCTGCTCGGCGCGATCGACATCACCGGCGGGGACCACCTGGCCACCCCGCAGAGCCTGGCCCTGGTGCGCGCCACCGCCCGGGCCGCCGAGGCGTTCCTGGCCGGCGCCGCCCCCGCCGAACCCGACGTGCTGCACGTCGCCGCGCTCGGCCGCGACGAGGCGGAACTGCGCGTCGGGGGCCGGCGCATCCGGCTCGGCCGGCGGCACAGCGAACTGCTCGTGCTGCTCCTCGACCACCCCGAGGGGCGCACCGGGGAACAGCTCGGCCTCGACCTCTACGGCGACGACAGGTTGCACCCCGTCACCCTGCGCGCCGAACTGTCCCGGCTGCGCCGGGCCCTCGGCGAGGAAATGCTCGACTCCCGCCCGTACCGGCTGCGGCCGGCCGTGCGCGCCGACTTCCGTACCGTCACCGAACTGCTCGAACGCGGCGACGCGGCGGGGGCGCTGCGCGCGTACCGCGGGCCCCTGCTGCCCGGGTCGGACGCGCCGGGAGTGGCGCGACTGCGCCGGCTGGTCGACGGCCAGCTCCGCGCGGCCGTGCTGGCCGCCGCGGACCCGGCGCTGCTCACCGCCTGGACCGCGACGCCCGCCGGCGCCGACGACCTCACCGCCTGGCAGGCCCTGGCCCGGGCGTTGCCGCCGGACGCGCCGCGCCGGCCCCTCGCCCTGGCCCGCGCCCGCCAGCTCGCCGAGGAGTACGACCTGCCGCGCGCAACGTTGCTGCAACGTCGCGGAAACTAACGTCCCCGCCGTCCACCCCTGACGGACGGCGGAGGTACCCATGACGCGCTACGACGCCCCCACCCACTGGCAGTCCCGCTACGACCACTTCATCGGCGGCGAGTACGTGAAGCCGCACGGTGGCCGGTACTTCGAGAACCCCACCCCGGTGACCGGGCAGACCTTCTGCGAGGTGGCCCGGGGCACCGCCGAGGACGTGGAGAAGGCACTCGACGCCGCACACGGCGCCGCGGACGCCTGGGGCCGCACCCCGGTCGCCGAACGGTCGCTGATCCTCAACAAGATCGCCGACCGGATGCAGGACAACCTGGAATCCCTCGCCATCGCCGAGACCTGGGAGAACGGCAAGCCGGTACGCGAGACCCTGGCCGCCGACATCCCCCTCGCCATCGACCACTTCCGCTACTTCGCGGGGGCGATCCGGGCCCAGGAGGGCTCCCTCGGCGAGCTCGACGACGACACGGTGGCCTACCACTTCCACGAGCCGCTCGGCGTGGTCGGGCAGATCATTCCGTGGAACTTCCCGATCCTCATGGCGGTCTGGAAGCTCGCCCCGGCGCTGGCCGCCGGCAACGCCGTGGTGCTCAAGCCGGCCGAGCAGACCCCGGCCTCGATCCACTACCTGCTCTCGCTGGTCGCGGATCTGCTCCCGCCCGGCGTGGTCAACGTGGTCAACGGATTCGGCGTCGAGGCGGGCAAGCCGCTGGCGTCCTCGCCCCGGGTGGCGAAGGTGGCGTTCACCGGCGAGACCACCACCGGGCGGCTGATCATGCAGTACGCCAGCGAGAACATCAAACCCGTCACCCTGGAGCTGGGCGGCAAGAGCCCGAACATCTTCTTCGACGACGTCAGCGCCGCTTCCGACGACTTCCGGGACAAGGCCCTCGAAGGCTTCACCATGTTCGCGCTCAACCAGGGCGAGGTTTGCACGTGCCCGTCCCGGGCGCTGATCCAGCAGGGCCACTACTCGGACTTCCTGGCCGCCGCCGTCGACCGGACGCGGCAGGTCACGCAGGGCCACCCGCTGGACACCGAGACGATGATCGGGGCGCAGGCGTCCAACGACCAGTTGGAGAAGATCCTGTCCTACCTGGACATCGGCCGGCAGGAGGGCGCTCGCGTTCTGGCGGGCGGTGAGCGGGCGGACCTGGGCGGCGAGCTGTCCGGCGGGTACTACGTGCAGCCCACGATCTTCGAGGGCGACAACTCGATGCGGATCTTCCAGGAGGAAATCTTCGGCCCGGTGGTCTCGGTGACCTCCTTCGCCGACCTGGACGACGCCGTGAAGATCGCCAACGACACCCTGTACGGGCTCGGCGCGGGCGTCTGGACCCGGGACATCAACACCGCGTACCGGGCCGGGCGGGCGATCCAGGCCGGACGGGTCTGGACGAACTGCTACCACGCCTACCCGGCCCACGCCGCGTTCGGCGGGTACAAGCAGTCCGGCATCGGCCGGGAGAACCACAAGATGATGCTGGAGCACTACCAGCAGACCAAGAACCTTCTGGTCAGCTACTCCCCCAAGAAGCTGGGCTTCTTCTGATGGGTGACCCCGTCACTCTGACGCCCGCGGCGGCCGGCCTGATCCGGTCGCTGCGGGCGGCCCACGGGCCGCTCATGTTCCACCAGTCCGGCGGCTGCTGCGACGGCAGCGCCCCCATGTGCTACTCGGCCGGCGAGTTCCGCACCGGCGCCTCGGACGTGCTGCTCGCCTCGCTGGAGGTCGACGGCGTGCCCGAGCCGGTCGAGTTCTGGATGTCCACCGCCCAGTGGGAGCTGTGGAAACACACCCGGCTCACGGTCGACGTGGTGCCCGGCCGGGGCAGCGGCTTCTCCCTGGAGGCCCCCGAGGGCGTCCGCTTCCTCATCCGCTCTCACCTGGCCCGCTGACTGTCCGAGATCTTCCAGCTCCCTGGCACCCTCGTCCCGCGCTGCCTCCGCCGCTGATGGTCAGGCGATCTGACGGAGGTCGTCACCGTAGTCGAAGATGATGCGCAGCTTCGCGCCGAGCGCGGTCGCGTAGCGGCTCAAGGTCGCCACCTCGTTCACCTCGAGGTCGCCGTTCTCGATCTGGCTGACCCGGCCCGGCGTGACCCCCATGAGCTCGGCGACCTGCCGCTGGGTGAGCCCCAGCCGCTTGCGCTCCTCCGCCAGGTGGAAGGCGCTCACCCAGGCCTCGGTCCGGGCTCGCTCCGCCTCGTAGGCCGTGTCGTCGCCGCCGAGTTCGGCGCGGACCTCATCCCAGTCGTAGAACTCCGTCACAACTTGAACTAAACACCACGGAGGGGTCAGCGGGCGTCGAGGAGGGGTTGGTGCGGGTTCCAGGGCTCGCCGCCGGCGGCGTCGCGGCGGCGGCGGGCGATTGCCGACAGCGCCTCCAGCACCACCCGGTTGCCCAGGTACGCCGTGATGTCGGCGTGGTCGTAGGGCGGGGCGACCTCGACCACGTCCACGCCCACCACCGGCAGCTCGTAGCAGACCCGGCGCACCGCGTCGAGAAGCTGGCGCGAGGTGAACCCGCCCGGCTCCGGGGTGCCGGTGCCGGGGGCCATCCCGGGGTCGACCACGTCCACGTCGACGGAGAGGAAGACGCCCTCGCACTCGTCCGTGGCGATCTCGAACGCCTCCGAGAGGCAGGAATCCAGCCCCCGGGCCACCACCTCGGTCATCTCGTACGACCGCATCCGCTGCTCGGCCATCCACGCCAGGGTCGACGGGCCGGGCCAGTAGCCGCGCAGGCCGATCTGGAGGAAGCGGTCGCCGCGTACCGCGCCGGACTCGATGAGCCGGCGCATCGGCTGGCCGTGCCCGTGCAGCGAGCCGAACTCGATGTCCCCGGTGTCGGCGTGGGCGTCGAAGTGGACCAGCGACACCCGGCCGAGCCCGTGGTGGCGGGCCACCCCGGTGGCGTCGGGCAGGGCGATGGAGTGGTCGCCGCCGAGCACGATCGGGATGGCGCCGACGCGGGCCACGTCGAAGACCGCTGCCTCCAGGGCGGCCAGTGACCGTTCGATGTCGCCGGAGAACATCTCCACGTCGCCCGCGTCGTAGACGCGGAGGTCCTGCAACCCGTCGACCCGCAACGCCAGGGACGGGCGGGAGCCGTCGTGCGGCAGGTAGCAGGCCTGGCGGATGGCGGACGGACCGAACCGGGTGCCCGGCCGGTGCGAGGTGCCACCGTCGAAGGGCGCCCCGACGATCACCACGTCCGCGTCCGCGTAGGTGGCCGGCTCCTCGATGGTGCACGGGGGCACCCCGAGGAAGGTGACGTCGGGGCCGAACATCGGGCCGTAGCGGGTCACCGCTCCTCCATTCCCCACGGCGAGCCGTAGCCGGTCAGCAGGTCGAGGAAGGGCCTCGGGGGCAGCGCCTCCGGGCCGAGCACGCCGGTGCCGGACCAGGCGCCGGTGGCCAGCAGTTCCAGCGCGACGACGGGGTTGACCGCGGTCTGCCAGACCACCGCCTGGTGGCCGTACTCCTTCATCGACCACTCGTTGTCGACCACGTGGTAGAGGTAGACCTTGCGTGGCCGGCCGTCGATGCCGGTGCCGGTCACGTACGTGCCGGCGCAGGTCTTGCCGCGCATCCGGTCACCGAGGGTGGCCGGGTCGGGCAGGCAGGCGGCCACCACGTCGCGCGGGGAGACGGAGACGCCGCCCACCCGCACCGGCGAGGTCCGATCCAGGCCGAGCTTGTGCAGGGTCTTGAGTACCTCGATGAACTCGTCGCCGAGGCCGTACTTGAAGGTGACCCGCTTCGCCTTCACCCAGCGCGGGATGAGCAGCACCTCCTCGTGCTCCACGTTGACGCACTCGACCGGGCCGATCCCCTCGGGGAACTCGAAGACCTCCGGCTCGGAGAAGGGCACGGTGGTGTACCAGCCCCGGTCAGCCTCCCAGACCACCGGCGGGTTCAGGCACTCCTCGATGGTGGTCCAGATGGAGAAGGACGGCGCGAAGTCGTAGCCGTCGACGGTGAGGTTGGCGCCGTCGCGTACCCCGATCTCGTCGATCTCGGCGAAGAGTTCGTCGGCGGCGTAGCGGGCGAAGACGTCGGACAGGCCGGGCTCGACGCCGATGCCGCAGAGCGCGAGGCGGCCGGTCTCCGCCCAGGCGGAGGCCGCGGCGAACTGGTCGTCGCCGAGCTTCACGCCGGTCTCCGCGTAGGGTGTGGTCGGATGCGGGTGGGACAGCGACATCGCCATGTCCAGGTAGTCCGCCCCGGCGGCGAACGCGCCGTCGAAGATCGGCATGACGAAGCGCGGGTCGACCGCGTTGAGCACGTGGGTGATCCGGTGCTCCCGGCAGAGCGCCGCGACCGCGTCCGCCGAGGCGGCGTCGACGTGGGCGGCGACGAAGCGGGAGTCGTGTTCGGCGATCGCCCGCGACGCGCGGCCGAGGTCGTAGTCGGCGACCACCATGGTCTCGAAGAAGGAGCGCCGGGCGGCGATGGCCACGGCGGCGGAGCCGACCCCGCCGGCGCCCACGAGCAGGATGCGCATCAGGAATCAAACCCCAAACCAAGACGATCGAGCGTACGGAGCCAGAGGTTGCGCCGGCCTTCCCGCGCGTCGGCGCGGGCGAGTGACCAGCGGGTGAGATTGATGCCGGTGGCCCGGAACGGCTCCGGCGGGAACGGCAGCGGCTTGCTGCGGACCAGGTCGAGCCGGGTCAGCGGGGTCTCCTCCCCGCCGAGCAGGTCGAGCATCACCCGGGCGCCGAACCGGGTCGCCCCGACGCCGAGCCCGGTGAACCCGGCCGCGTACGCCAGCCGCCCGTCGTAGGCGGTGCCGAAGAAGGGGCAGAACCGGGTGCAGGTGTCGATGACGCCGCCCCAGCGGTGGCTGAACCGGAGGCCCTCGAGCTGGGGAAAGG
>NZ_JBEYER010000085.1:0-31549 GCF_040634005.1 Micromonospora sp. NPDC007271 | reverse complement strand
ACCAACGTCGGCCGCTGCCGACCCCGCGCGTCCCACTCCGCCAACTGGTCACGGACCGAGATGTGACGGGTCAGGCCGCCGCCGAGGTCCGCACCAGGGTACGGATCTGCCGCAGCAGCACCGACAGGGCGGAAAGGTCGGCCCGGGACTCGTCGAACTCGCCCATCGCCCGGTGCGCCCGGTGGATCGACGTGGCGTTCGCCTGCTCCCACTCCTGCACCCGGTCGACCGGCGGCAGGCTGTCCGAGGTGGAGCCGAGGACCTCCGCGGTGAGCGCGGCCAGCGCGGCGTACAGGTCGTAGCGCAGCGCCATCCGGGCCAGCGTCTGCCAGCGGTCCTCCCGCGGCAGCAGGGAGATCTTCGACAGCAGGGCGTCGACCCGGAACCGGTCGGAGAGGACGAAGTAGACCGCGGCCACCTCGCTCACGTCCCGACCGGTCGACTGGGCGGTCTCCACCACGTCGAGCAGGCCGAAGCCGTACATCAGCCGCGTCGTCTGCTCGGCCAGCTCGCGAGGCAACCCCTTCTCGGTCAGCGAGTCGATGTGGGCGACGATCGCCTCCCGCTCGCTGCCGTAGAAGAGGTTCTCCAGGTCGGGCAGGAGCCGGGCCACCCCGTCCCGCAGCCGGGCGATCTCCCCCGGCACGTCGATCGGCGAGCGCCGGTTGGTGACCAGCCAGCGCACCGCGCGGTCGAGCAGCCGCCGAGTGTCCAGGGAAAGGTTCGTCTGCAGCTCCGGCGAGACCTTGTTGTCCAGCTCCTCGATCGCCTTCCAGAGGTCGCGGAGCCCGAACACCTCGCGCACCACCACGTACGCCCGCAGCACGTCCGCCGCCGACGCGGCCGTCTCCTCGACAGCCCGGAAGACGAACGAGATGCCGCCCCAGTTGATGGCCTCGTTGACCAGCACGGTCGTGACGATGTCGCGGCGCAGCCGGTGCCGGCCCATCCGGTCGGCGAACCGCTCACGCAGCGGAGTCGGGAAGTAGTTGACGAGGATCTCGTTCGTCCACTCCTCGTCGGGCAGCCCTTCGCCGACGATCTCCCGCTCCAGCGCGATCTTGACGTACGCCAGCAGCACCGCGAACTCGGGCGCGGTCAGCCCGCTCTCGGTCCGGACCGCGAGCTCCTCGTCCGGCGGGAGCCCCTCGAGAGCCCGGTCCAACGCCCCGGAGCGCTCCAGCTCGTTGATCATCCGGCGGTGCACCGGGAGCAGCGAGGCAGCCTGCGCCCGGGCGTTGGTGAGCGCCCGAGCCTGCTCGTAGTTGGACCGCAGCACCAGCTCGGCGACCTCGTCGGTCATCTGGGCCAGCAGCTCGTCGCGCGCCGGCCGGTCCAGCTCGCCGTCGGCGACCGCCGTGTTGAGCAGGATCTTGATGTTCACCTCGTGGTCGGAGCAGTCCACCCCGGCCGCGTTGTCGATGAAGTCGCTGAAGTTCCGGCCGCCGTTCTGCGCGTACTCGATCCGGCCGAGCTGGGTCCAGCCCAGGTTGCCGCCCTCGCCGGCCACCCGGCAGCGCAGGCTCTTGCCGTCCACCCGGATGGCGTCGTTGGACTTGTCCCCGACCTCGGCGTTGGTCTGCGTCGCCCCCTTCACGTAGGTACCGATGCCGCCGTTCCAGAACAGGTCCACCGGCGCGGTGAGGATCGCCTTCATCAGCTCCTGCGGAGAGAGCTGCTCGACGTCGTCGTCGAGGCCGAGCCGCTCCCGCACCTGCGGGCTGATCGGGACCGACTTGGCGGTACGCGCATACACCCCGCCGCCTTCGGAGATCAGCTCCGGGTTGTAGTCCTGCCAGGACGAGCGAGGCAGGTCGAACAGCCGCTTGCGCTCCTCCCAGGAGATGGCCGCATCCGGGTTCGGGTCCAGGAAGATGTGCCGGTGGTCGAAGGCGGCCACCAGCAGGATGTGCTTGGAGAGCAGCATCCCGTTGCCGAACACGTCGCCGGACATGTCGCCGACGCCCACCACGGTGAAGTCCTGGGTCTGGGTGTCGTGCCCCAGTTCCCGGAAGTGCCGCTTCACCGACTCCCAGGCGCCCCGGGCGGTGATGCCCATCTTCTTGTGGTCGTAGCCGGCCGAACCACCGGAGGCGAACGCGTCGCCGAGCCAGAAGTTGTGCGCGGCCGAGACCTCGTTGGCGATGTCGGAGAAGGTCGCGGTGCCCTTGTCCGCCGCCACCACCATGTACGGGTCGTCGCCGTCGTGCCGGACCACGTCCTCCGGCGGCACGATCTCCCCGCTCACGATGTTGTCGGTGACGTCCAGCAGCGCGCCGACGAACTGCTTGTAGCAGGCCACGGCCTCGTCCCGGTCGCCCGGCTTCTGCTTGAGCACGAAGCCGCCCTTGGCGCCCACCGGCACGATCACGGCGTTCTTCACCATCTGCGCCTTGACCAGGCCGAGCACCTCGGTGCGGAAGTCCTCCCGCCGGTCGGACCAGCGCAGGCCGCCCCGGGCCACCGGCCCGTACCGCAGGTGCACGCCCTCGAAGCGGGGCGAGTAGACGAAGATCTCGAACCTGGGCCGCGGCGCGGGCAGGTCCGGGATCGCCTGCGGGTCCAGCTTGAACGCCACGTACGACTTGGGCCGTCCGCCGACCAGCTTCTGGTAGAAACTCGTCCGCAGGGTGGCCTGGATCAGGGTCAGGAACCACCGCAGGATGCGGTCCTGGTCGAGGCTGGCCACGTCGTCGAGCGCCGCGCCGATCGCGGCGACCAGCTCGTCGCTGCGCCGCCGCCGCTCGTCCATGGTGGTCGCACCCGGGGCGAACCGGGTCTCGAAGAGCTCCACCAGCAACAACGCGATCTTCGGGTACGCGATGAAGGTCTGCTCCAGGTACTCCTGGGAGAAGACGGTGCCCGCCTGCCGCAGGTACTTCGCGTACGCCCGGAGCACCACCACCTGCCGCCAGGTGAGCCCGGCCCGGAGCACCAGCTCGTTGAAGCCGTCCACCTCGGCCTCGCCCCGCCAGGCGGCGGCGAAGGCGTTCTCCGCGTGCGGGCGGACCTCGGCCAGGTCCTGGTGCGACTCGGGCAGTTGCAGGCCGAAGTCGTACAGCCAGATCCGGCCGTCGATCCGTTCCACCTCGTACGGGTGCTCGTCGACGACCTTGACGCCGAGCGAGTGCAGCACCGGCAGCACCGCGGAGAGCATCATCGGCTCGCCGTACCGGTAGACCTTGAACCGGACGTCCATCACCTCGTCGACGTCCTCGCCCCGGCCGCCGTTCACCCGCGGCGCGAGCTGCTTGCGGAACAGGTGCATCTCCAGCTGGCCGGGCTCCTCCAGCAGCTCCAGCTTGGCCAGGTCCTTCATCGCCTCGTACGGCGTGTGCCCGTCCTTGTACCCCTCCGGGAACGCGTCGGCGTACCGGACGAACAGGTGCTTGGCCTGCTCGTCCCCGAGCTTCCGCTCGAGCACCAGCCGGTAGTCGTCGTCCCAGAGCCGGGTGGCGTCGGCCAGCTCCTCGGCGAGCAGGTCGGCGTCGATCTCCCCGGGCGGGTTGCCCGGGTCGGTCCGGACGATGAAGTGCACCCGCGCGAGCATCGACTCGGTGACCCGGGTGGTGTAGTCGACCCCGACGCCGTTCAGCTCCCGCAGCAGGATGTCCTGCATGCGCAGCCGGTTCTGGGTGGTGAAGCGGTCCCGGGGCAGGTAGATCAGGCAGGAGATGAACCGCCCGTACCCGTCCCGGCGCAGGAACACCCGCAGCTGCCGGCGGCCCGCCATCCGCAGAACGCCGATCACCGCGTGGTAGAGGTCGTCGGTCTTGATCTGGAACAGCTCGTCGCGCGGGTAGGTCTCCAGGATCTGCAGCAGGTCCTTGCCGGAGTGGCTGCGCAGGCTCAGCCCGGAGCGGTCCAGCACCTCGGCGACCTTGCGACGGACCACCGGCAGCTCCTGCACGCTGGTCCGGTACGCGGCGGTGGAGAACAGGCCCAGGAAGCGCCGCTCCCCGACCACCTCGCCGGCCTCGTTGAAGATCTTGAAGCCGATGTAGTCGAGGTAGGCCGAGCGGTGCACGGTGGCCCGCGAGTTCGCCTTGGTGATGATCAGCAGGCGCTTCTCCAGCACCTTCTCGTGCGCCTCGGGAGTCATCGACGACAGCGCCCGGGCCTCCGGCGAGTCCGACCGCAGGATGCCCAGCCCGGTGCCGAGGACGGCCTCGAGGGCCTGGCCGCCGTCCGCGCCGTCGGTGTCGACGAGGCGGTACTCGCGGTAGCCGAGGAAGGTGAAGTGGTCGTGTGCCAGCCAGCGCAGCAGCTCCACCGAGTCGGTGATGTCCTTCTCCGGCACCGGCGGCCGGCTGTCCGAGGTCCGCGCGGCGGCCAGCTCGTCGGCCAGGGCCAGGGCCCGCTGGCGCATCTTCGGCCAGTCCTCGACCGCCTCCCGGACGTCGGTGAGCACCCGCTGCAGTTCCTTGCGCAGCTTCTCCCGCTCGGCCGGGTCCCGGATCGGGTCGATCTCGATGTGCATCCAGCTCTCGACCAGGTCACCGGCGATCGCGTCGTCCGGCTCCACGTCGGCGGACACCTCGATCAACCGGCCCAGCGGCTCGCGGCGGACCACCACCAGCGGATGCACCAGCAGATGCACGTCGAGGTGGTGCGCGTTGAGCAGCGCGGTCACCGAGTCGACCAGGAACGGCATGTCGTCGGTCACGATCTCGATGACCGTGTGGTGCTGCTCCGCGTCCGGCTCGTGGATCCGCAGCTTCAGCTCACCGGGCACGCGCTGCTGGGCCAGATCCCGGTGCGCCCGGGCGGCCTCGAGCATCTCCTCGGCGGTGAAGCCGATCAGCTCCTCGTCCGGCGCGAATCGCCAGAATCGGCCGACCAGGGTCGCCGCGTCGTGGTCGTCCCCGGCCAGCGCGACGGCCTGGGCCACCAGGCGCTCCGCGTTGGGTACCGGCTCGTCCAGCGCGGCATCCTCCGACTCGTCGGCCAGCGCCTGCGCGGGCAGGCCCAACTCGTGAAGGGTGTCGATGCTGGAACCGGTCATCCCGGTCACTCCTGTGTCAAGACGGCCGAAACCGTCCCCGTCGGTCGCCGAATCGAAGCTGTCATCTGCCCGGCCGGTATCAGCCTGCCGGAGGTCGGGTCCCGGTTTAGTCGCCGGACGCCGGTCCATCGGTGCCACTCCCCTCGACCCACCGCGTTGTGGGTCACTCTTCCCGCCCAGCCTAGGCCCTACCGCTCTGCCCATTCGTCGGCGGACCACTGGCCGGACGTCCGGTTCGGGACTCTGTCCTTTCACCCGTTGCGGGTTCGTGGTCGGCCGGTCGCGGAGTACCCCGGCTCGCGATGTTCATCACACTGGCACAGGTGCTCTTTGCGCACCTCGGAGGGCTGCCGGGGCGGTGGGGACAAGCCCGACGTACTACGGTGCAGGGCAGTTTCACACCGGAGGGACTCCATGCCTGTGTCGTACCCCGTTCGCCGCCGCCGCTCCCCCCGCCGCCCACTTCTCGCGGCACTGGCCGCCGCCGCGCTGGCGGCGGGCGCGCTGACCGGGTGCTCGGGCGAGGACGGGCCGGACGGCAGCGTCGAGGCGTTCCTGAAGGGCTGGCGCTCCGGCGACCTGCAGGCGGTCGGCTTCATCGACCCGACCGGCGCCCGTGTCCCGGCCGCCGACGTGGCGAAGGAGATCAGGGAGCTCTCCGGCGAACTGGCCGCCACCCCGCCGGAGCTCAAGCGGATCGGCGACGCGAAGGTCACCGCCGACCTGGCCACCGCCCGGATCCAGGTGACCTGGACGCTGCCGGGCCAGACCCGCTGGAGCTACGAGAGCCCGGTACGCCTCAAGCACGGCGACGACGACCAGTGGCAGGTGATCTGGGAACCCGTCGTGGTGCACGAGAAGCTGGAGAAGGGCGACCGACTCACGCTGAGCCGCGACACCGCGCCCCGGGCCGGCTTGCTGGACGGCGCGGGCAACCCGATCGTCGCCCCCCGGCCGGTGGTCCGGGTGGGCGTGCAGCCCAGCGAGGTCGCCGACGTGAAGGCGCTGGTCCGGCAGTTCGACGCCGCGTTCAAGGCGATCCGCCCCGCGCTCGTCCCGCCGGTCGACCTCGCCGACCTGCCCAAGCGCATCGTCGAGGCCGAACCGGACGCGTTCGTCGAGGTGGTGACGCTGCGCGACGAGGCGTACCGGCAGATCAAGCCCCGGATCTACGACCTGCCCGGCACGAGGTTCCAGGCCGACAAGCTCGACCTGGCGCCCACCCGGGAGTTCGCCCGGGCCCTGCTCGGCACGGTCGACCCGGCCCAGGCCGACGACCTGAAGGCCCACCCCGACAAGTACGTCCGGGGCGACCTGGTCGGCCACGGTGGCCTCCAGGGCCGCTACGACGACCGGCTGCGCGGTACTCCCGGCGTCAGCGTGCTCATCGAGCGCCCCCTCCCGGACGAACCCGGCGCCAGCCGCGGCGAGCCGATCTTCCACAGCACGCCGAAGGCCGGCCAGCCCTTGAAGACCACCCTCGACCTGGCCGTTCAGAACGCCGCCGACGCGGCGCTGCGCGGCCAGGCCCGGCGCTCCGCCCTGGTGGCCGTCCGGATCAGCGACGGCGCGGTCCTGGCCGCCGCCAACGGCCCCGGCCCGGCCGGCGAGAACCTCGCCTTTACCGCCCAGGTGCCGCCCGGCTCGACGTTCAAGATGGTCAGCGCGCTCGCCCTGCTCGACAATGGGGCGGTGACCCCGGAGGCGACGGTCAACTGCCCGAAGACCGCCGAGGTGGACGGCCGCTCGTTCAAGAACTCCGACGACTTCGAGCTGGGGGCGGTGCCGTTCAGCACCGACTTCGCGAAGTCCTGCAACACCGCCTTCGTGGCGCTGGCGCCGAAGCTCGGGCCGGACGGTCTCGCCACCACCGGCCGTACGCTCGGCCTGGAGGCGGAGTGGGACCTGGGCGCGGAGGCCTTCACCGGCTCGGTCTCCGCCAACGGCTCGGCCACCGAGCAGGCCGCCGCCGCGATCGGGCAGGGCACCACCCTGGTCAGCCCGCTGGCCATGGCCGCCGCCACCGCCGCCGTCGCCCGGGGCCACTGGGAGCAGCCGAAGCTGCTGCTCGACCCCGCACCGGCGAAGCCCGCGCCGGCCGGCCCGGCGCTGAAGGCCGAGTCCGTGGCGGCGCTGAAGACGATGATGCGCGCGGTGGTAACCAGCGGCACCGCGAGCGCCCTGAAGGGCGCCCCGGGCGAGCCGGTGTACGGCAAGACCGGCACGGCCGAGTACGACAACAACCCGGCGCACACCCACGCCTGGTTCGTCGGGTGGCAGGGCGACGTGGCGTTCGCGGTCTTCGTGGAGCAGGGCGGGGCGAGCACGGCCAGCGCGGTGCCGATCGCCGACCGTTTCCTCCGCGCCCTCGCGAAGCGCTGAGCCCGCCCACCGGTCGGCTCCGCCCGCCGCCTCGGGGCGTGCCCCCGTTCCGGGCGAGGACGGGGACGGCACGGTCAGGCGATGCCGGTGGACGCCGACGGGGAGCGCCCCGTCGGCGGGGCCTCCTCCCCCGGCCGCGGGACGCGGCGCAGGAGCCCGGGGCCGACGCTCGCCGGCGGCCCCACCGGCTCGGGCCCGTCAGCGGCCTCGGGCAGCCAGCGCGGGGGCTCCTGGTCCCGTGGCGACGCGGCCGGCGCGGCCCCCTCGACGGCCTGCGACGGGGTCGCCGACGGGCCCATGGGCTCGACTGCGACCGCGGGAGCCGGAACGGTCACCGGGGCCGAGGGAACGCGGCGCTCCGCGGCGCGCCCGTGGCCGGGCGACGCGACGGGGCCGGGCGACGCGACGGGGCCGGGCGACGCGACGGGGCCGGGCGGCAGCAGCCGCGGCGGCGGCACGCCGGGTGCGGAGACCGGGGTGAGCCCGGCCACCACGGTGTTGACGATCTCGGCCGCGTACGTCCCGTCCGGGTCGTAGTCGGGGTCGAAGACGGTCAGCTCGACACCGAGACAGTGCGGGGTGTCCACCAGCCCGGCGAGCAGGATCTCCAGCTCGGCGAAGGCGATGCCGCCCGGGTCGGGCGCGTCCACGGCGGGCATCACCGCCGGGTCGAGCACGTCCACGTCGATGTGCACCCAGTAGCCCGCGCAGTCCGCCAGCTGCTCGTGCGCCCACTGCGCGGTCCGGGCCGCGCCCTCGGCCCGCAACGCGGGGACCGGTCGGGTGACGATGCCGGCGGCCTGGAGGTCGAGCCGGTACTCGTCCTGCGACCGGATTCCGAGCACCACCACGTCGATGTCCCGGAAGTACGGGCGCCGCCCCTCGATGGCGGCCAGATCCGCCTGCCCCCGGCCGGTGACCAGGGCCAGGTCCTCGCCCGCCGCCGCGCCCACGTAGGAGGCGTTGCCGGGGTGCCGGAAGTCGGAGTGTCCGTCCACGAAGACCAGCCCGATCCGGCCGCCGACCGCCTCGCCGAGCCGGTGCATGGCCAGCGCCGAGCCGAGCAGCACCGAGCAGTCCCCGCCGAGCACCAGGGGGAACTCGCCCCGATCGATGATCGCGCCGATCCGGTCGGCCAGCGCCACCGAGTACGCGGATATCTCCCGGGCATGGCAGACCCCGTCGCCGGGCCGCCAGTCGCCCGGGTCGTAGCGGGGCGGGGTGAGGCAGCCGGCGTCCCGGGCGCGCAGCCGGGCGAGCAGGCCGTGGTCGCGCAGGGCGCCGGGTGCCTTGGCACAGCCCGGGACCGAGGTGACGGTGGGCGGGCGCAGCCCGAGGTTGGTCGGCGCGTCGAGGACGGCGATCCGGCGCATCATGGGCTCCCGTCCTCGGTGGTCGGGCGGGCCGGCCGGTACGCCGGCCCGCGCTGGCGTGCTACGAACTCAGAACAGGGCGCTGGCCAGGGCGCGCCGGGCCGACGCCACGGCGGGATCCTCCGGGCCGGCGATGGTGAAGAGGCCGACCAGGTGCTGGCGTACCTTTTCCCGGTCGTCGCCGGCGGTCCGGCGGACCAGCGCGACCAGGCGCTGGTAGGCCTGCTCGGCCAGGCCGCTGAGCACCTCGATGTCGGCCGCCAGCAGCTGGGCGTCGACATCGTCGGGTGTGGCCGCCGCCGCGTCGAGCGCCGCCTGCGGGTCGGCGCCGGCCACCCGGCGGGCCAGCCCGACCTGGGCGAGCCCCGCCTCCGCCGCCGGGTCCGCCGGGGACTCGGCCAGGATCTTCCGGTACGCCCGCTCGGCCGCGTCGAGGTCGCCGCCCATCAGGGCGTCGTCGGCCTCCGCGAGGCGCGGGTCCTCCGGTGTGGCGACGCTGACCCCGCCGGCCTTCAACACGGCCTGGATCCACTGGCGCAGCTGGGCCTCCGGCACCACCCCGGAGAAGGCGTCGACCGGCTGCCCGCCGACGATCGCGTAGACCATCGGGATGCCCTGCACCCGGAACATCTGGGCGATCCGCGGGTTGGCGTCCACGTCCACCTTGGCCAGCACCCACGCGCCGCCGCCCTCCACGGCCAGCCGTTCCAGCACGGGAGAGAGCTGCTTGCAGGGCTGGCACCACTCGGCCCAGAAGTCCACCACCACCGGCGTGGTCAACGAGCGTTCGAGGACCTCGGACTGGAAGGTCGCCTCTGTCACGTCGATGACGCTGACCCCACCGACCGCGCCGCCGGGGGTGCCGGCGGGAGGCCCGGCCTTGACCGGGGCAGGGGTGGATGCGGCGCCGCGCAGTGCGCTGAGGTCGACCGCGCCGCGGGTGAAGATCGACGAGGTGATCCGTGGGTCGCTCATGGTTATCTAGTCTCGCACGGGTCGCGGTGAACTCAGATCAACCGCGACGGCGACAGTTGCAACTGTCACGCCTGCTCCGGAGTGCAAGGAAGGGCCCCTTCTTATCGCCTGGCGATAAGAAGGGGCCCTTCCTTGCGGCTAGAAGCGGGCGGGCTCGCGGTAGACGCCCCACTCGGCACGCAGCGCGTCGCAGATCTCGCCGAGGGTGGCCTCGGCGCGGACCGCGTCCAGCATGGCCGGGATCATGTTCTCGCCGGTCCGGCTGACCTCGACCATGCGCTGCACGGCGGCCTTGACCGTGGCGTCGTCGCGGGCCGCCTTGCGCTCGGCGAGCACCCGGCGCTGCTCCAGCTCCACCTCGTGCGAGATGCGCAGGATCTCCAGGTCCTTGGCGACCGTGCCGGTGTGGCAGTTGACGCCGACGATCTTCTTGTCGCCCTTCTCCAGCGCCTGCTGGTAGGCGAAGGCCGACTCGGCGATGTGCCCGGTGAACCAGCCGTCCTCGATGCCGCGCAGGATGCCCGAGGTCATCGGGCCGATCTTGTGCGGGCCGTCGCCGCCGAGTTGCCTGATCCGGGCGAAGATCTCCTCCGCCTCGGCCTCGATCCGGTCGGTGAGCGCCTCGACGTACCAGGAGCCGCCGAGCGGGTCGGCCACGTTGGTCACCCCGGTCTCCTCCATCAGCACCTGCTGGGTACGCAGGGCGATCTCGGCGGACTCGTCGGTGGGCAGGGCCAGGGTCTCGTCGAGGGCGTTGGTGTGCAGCGAGTTGGTGCCGCCGAGCACCGCGGCCAGGGCCTCCACGGCGGTCCGCACCACGTTGTTGACCGGCTGCTGGGCGGTCAGCGAGACCCCCGCGGTCTGGGTGTGGAACTTCAGCCAGAGCGCCTTCTCGCTGGTGGCGCCGTAGACGTCGCGCAGCCAGCGGGCCCAGATCCGGCGGGCGGCGCGGAACTTGGCGATCTCCTCGAAGAAGTCCACGTGGGAGTCGAAGAAGAAGCTCAGCCCCGGGGCGAAGACGTTGACGTCCAGCCCGCGGGAGAGCCCCAGCTCGACGTAGCCGAACCCGTCGGCCAGGGTGTACGCGAGCTCCTGCGCGGCGGTCGCGCCGGCCTCACGGATGTGGTAGCCGGAGACCGACAGCGGCTTGTACTTCGGGATCTCCCGGGCGCAGTACTCCATCAGGTCGCCGATCAGGCGCAGGTGCGGCTCGGGGTCGAAGAGCCACTCCTTCTGCGCGATGTACTCCTTGAAGATGTCCGTCTGGAGCGTGCCGTCCAGCCGGGACAGGTCGACGCCCTGCCGCTCGGCGGCGACCAGGTACATGCAGAACACCGGCACCGCCGGGCCGGAGATGGTCATCGACGTGGTCACGCCGGCCAGGCCGATGCCGTCGAAGAGCACCTCCATGTCGGCGGCCGAGTCGATGGCCACGCCGCAGTGGCCGACTTCGCCGAGCGACTGCGGGTCGTCGGAGTCGCGCCCCATCAGGGTCGGCATGTCGAAGGCGACGGAGAGTCCGCCGCCGCCGGCGCCGAGGATCATCTTGTAGCGCTCGTTGGTCTGCTGGGCGTTGCCGAAGCCGGCGAACTGCCGGATGGTCCAGGTCCGCCCGCGGTAGCCGGTCGGGTAGAGCCCCCGGGTGTACGGGAACTCGCCCGGCCAGCCGATCCGCTCGAACCCGGGGTGGGGCACGCCCTCCGGCGGGCCGTACACCGGGTCCACGGTCATCCCGGAGAGCGTGGTGAAGTCCGCGTCCCGCTTGCGGGCGGCGTCGTAGCGGGCCTGCCAGCGGGCCCGACCGGCGGCGATCTCGTCGGCGTCCATGCGCGGAGCTCCTCCTCGAGTCCTCGACTGAAGACCGAGTGTAGAACGGATGCCTGAACGATCGCTAAGGATGTGGGTACCGGCCGGTAACCCGGGTCAGGCCGACGGCGCCACCGGGCCGCCCAGGGCCACGTCGTCCACCCGGATGTTGATCTCGTCGACCCGCAGCCCGTACGCCTCGACCGCCGAGGTCACCGCCGCGCGTACGGCGTCCGTCACCTCGGGCACCGGCCGGCCGCCGTCGATCACGATGACCAGGTTGACCACCGCCGCGCCGTTGGTGACGTGCGCCGAGCAGCCGCGCCGGGCGTCGCCGACCTGGTCCAGCCCGACCTTGTCCAGCACGGCGTTGAAGAAGCGCGCCACGTCGCCACCGAGGTCGGCCACCCCGGGGACCGACCGGGCGGCGGCCACCACGATCTTCTCCACCACCTCGTCGGAGACGTGCGTCGCACCGCCCGCCACCGCCTCCGGCAGCACCGCCAGCTCCTGAGTCGACTCGTCAGCCATGCCCCACCCGCCCACTCGTCCAGCCCCACGACCGCCGTGCGGCGGTGCGAGCGTACTAGGCGGGCGGGATCCGCAGTGGACCCGTCAGGCGCCCAGCTGCTCCAGCAGCTCGGCGGCGGCCGCGTACGGGTCGATCGCGCCCTCGGCCACCTTCGCGGCGAGCGTCGGCAGCTGCGTACCGTCGCGCAGCGAGCCGATCCGGTTCCGGAGGGTGCCGAGCGCGATGGCCTCGACCTCGGCGGCGGCCCGCGCCTCGCGTCGGCGGCGCAGCTCGCCGTGCCGCTCCAGCCAGTCGCGGTGCTTGTCGATCGCGGCGGCGATGTCGTCGATCCCCTCGCCGCGCGCGGCGATGGCCCGGACCACCTGCGGTCGCCACTCCCCCGGCCCGCGCTCGCCCAGCGCGATCATGCCCTGGATGTCGCGGACGGTGGCGTCGGCGCCGTCCCGGTCGGCCTTGTTGACCACGAAGACGTCGGCGATCTCCAGGATGCCGGCTTTGACCGCCTGGATGGCGTCGCCCATGCCCGGGGCGAGCAGCACCAGCGTGGTGTCGGCCAGCGAGGCCACCTCGACCTCGGCCTGCCCGACGCCCACGGTCTCCACCAGCACCACGTCGCAGCCGGCCCCCTCCAGCACCCGGACCGCCTGCGGCGTCGCCGCGGAGAGCCCGCCGAGGTGGCCCCGGCTGGACATCGAACGGATGTAGACGCCGGGGTCGGTGGCGTGGTCCTGCATCCGGACCCGGTCGCCGAGGATCGCCCCGCCGGTGAACGGGCTGGACGGGTCGATGGCCAGCACGCCGACCCGGTGGCCGCGCGCCCGCAGCGCCCGGACCAGCTCGTTGGTGGTGGTCGACTTGCCCACCCCCGGCGACCCGGTCAGCCCGACCACCTGGGCGTGCCCCGCGTACGGCGCGAGGGCCGCCGCGACCTGCGGCAGCACCTCGTCGCCGGACTCGACCAGGGTGATCAGGCGGGCCACCGCGCGGGGGTCACCCGCGCGGGCCCGCTCCACCAGCATCGGTACGTCCCGGCTGCGGCGCACCGAGCCGGTGGCCGCGGCCGGAACGTTCTCGACGGTGTTGCTCACGTCAGCTCTCGCCACCGTTCGGCACGTGGATGATCAGCGCGTCGCCCTGGCCGCCGCCGCCGCAGAGCGCGGCCGCGCCGGTGCCGCCGCCCCGACGCTTGAGCTCCAGTGCCAGGGTGAGCACGAGCCGGGCGCCGGACATGCCGATCGGGTGGCCGAGCGCGATGGCGCCGCCGTTGACGTTGACCTTGTCCGGGCTGACGCCCAGGTCCCGGGTGGACTGGATGCCCACCGCGGCGAACGCCTCGTTGATCTCGATGAGGTCGAGGTCGGAGACGTTCAGGCCGGCCTTCTTGAGCGCGTGGTTGATGGCGTTGGACGGCTGCGAGTGCAGGGAGTTGTCCGGGCCGGCCACGTTGCCGTGCGCCCCGACCTCGGCCAGCCAGGTCAGCCCCAGCTCCTTGGCCTTGGCCTTGCTCATCACGACCACCGCGGCGGCGCCGTCGGAGATCGGCGAGGAGCTGCCGGCGGTGATGGTGCCGTCCTTGGTGAACGCCGGGCGCAGCTTGGCCAGCGACTCGGCGGTGGTGTCCGGGCGGATGCCCTCGTCCTCGCTGACCACCAACGGGTCGCCCTTGCGCTGCGGGATGACCACCGGGGTGATCTCGTCGGCGAAGTGGCCGTTCTTCTGGGCGGCGGCGGCGCGCTGGTGGCTGGCCGCGGCGAAGGCGTCCTGCTCCGCGCGGGTGATGCCGTGCCGCGCCCCGTGCCGCTCGGTCGACTCGCCCATCGAGCAGCAGTCCCAGGCGTCGGTGAGCCCGTCGAGGGCCATGTGGTCCTTGATCGTGACGTCGCCGTACTTGTAGCCGCTGCGCTGGCCGAGCAGCAGGTGCGGGGCGTTGGTCATCGACTCCATGCCGCCGGCCACCACGATGTCGAACTCGCCCGCGCGGATGAGCTGGTCGGCCAGGGCGATCGCGTCCAGGCCGGAGAGGCAGACCTTGTTGATGGTCAGCGCCGGGGTGGACATCGGGATGCCCGCCTCGACCGCCGCCTGGCGGGCCGGGATCTGGCCGGTGCCGGCCTGGAGCACCTGCCCCATGATCACGTACTGCACCTGGTCGGGGGCCACGCCGGCGCGCTCCAGCGCCGCCTTGATCGCGATGCCACCGAGCTTCGTCGCCGGGAGATCCTTGAGGTTGCCCAGCAGGCGCCCCATCGGGGTCCGCGCGCCGCTGACGATCACCGAAGCCATGCCTGCCTCCGAGGGGGGTGCCGACCTGTACGCCTTAACGATTGTTCGGTCAGACTAGCGCCATGGCTGAGAACTCCCCCGTCGAGCCCGCTGCCGACTATGTCACAGACATCGGCCTGCGCCGCATCGACCACGTCGGGATCGCCGTGGCGGACCTGGACGCCGCGATCGACTTCTACCAGCGCACCTTCGGGATGCGCTGCGTGCACACCGAGACCAACACCGAGCAGGGCGTACGCGAGGCGATGCTGGCGGTCGGGCCGACCACCGAGGGCGGCTGCGTGCAACTGCTCGCCCCACTGTCCCCCGAGTCGACGATCGCGAAGTTCCTGGACCGCAACGGGCCGGGCGTGCAGCAGGTCGCGTACACGGTGACCGACATCGACGCGGCCTGCGCGGCGCTGCGCGAGCGGGGCGTACGGCTGCTCTACGAGACCCCGAAGCGGGGCACCGCCGACTCCCGGATCAACTTCGTCCACCCGAAGGACGCCGGCGGCGTCCTGGTCGAACTGGTCGAGCCGGCCACCGCTCGGTAAGGAGGGGCCCCTTGTTAACACCCGTCTGTTAACAAGGGGCCCCTCCTTAACCCCTCGGGCGCGGCGATGCGCGGTTCGAGGGTCCCGCGGACACCTCCACGCATCGGCGGATGCAATTTTTCACAAGGGGCTTCCGACCCTAGCTACCGTTCAGTAACGTCCGGCCGACAGGAGCGTGACCGGCACCGGATGTGTCGATTGCCGACATGGCGGTCCCGTCACACCGACGCCGACGATGGCAGCACCCCTGCCCCGGTGCGGGTGCGGACGAACGGGAGGTCACCGTGCAGGACATCCTCGATGCGATCATGGCGGCGGAGGGCTCCGCGCAGCCCGAACGGGAACTCGCCGGCCTGGCCGGCCTGCCGGTACCGGAGAGCTACCGGGGCGTGGTCGTCCGCGCCGAGGACACCCGGATGTTCGACGGCATGGCCACCCGGGACAAGGACCCGCGCAAGGCGCTGCACCTGCAGGAGGTGCCCACCCCCGAGCTCGGCCCGGGCGAGGCGCTGGTCGCGGTGATGGCCAGCGCGATCAACTACAACACCGTCTGGACCAGCATCTTCGAGCCGCTGCCGACCTTCAGGTTCCTCCAGCGCTACGGCCGGGTCTCCGAGCAGGCCCGCCGGCACGACCTGCCGTACCACGTGGTGGGGTCGGACGCGGCCGGTGTGGTGCTGCGGACCGGGCCCGGGGTGACCCGGTGGAAGGCCGGCGACGAGGTGGTGGCCCACTGCCTCTCGGTGGAGCTGGAGGACGCGGCCGGCCACGACGACACCATGCTCGACCCGCAGCAGCGGATCTGGGGCTTCGAGACCAACTTCGGCGGCCTGGCCGAGCTGGCCGTGGTCAAGGCCAATCAGCTCATGCCGAAGCCGCGCCACCTGAGCTGGGAGGAGGCGGCCAGCCCGGGCCTGGTCAACTCCACCGCGTACCGGCAGCTGGTGTCCCACCACGGGGCGAACATGAAGCAGGGCGACGTGGTGCTGATCTGGGGCGCCTCCGGCGGCCTGGGCAGCTACGCCACCCAGATGGCGCTGGGCGGCGGCGCGATTCCGGTCTGCGTGGTCTCCTCGCCCGAGAAGGCGGAGCTGTGCCGGCGGATGGGTGCCGAGCTGGTCATCGACCGGGCCGCGGAGGGGTTCCGCTTCTGGAAGGACGAGGAGACGCAGGACCCGGACGAGTGGCGCCGCTTCGGCGAGCGGATCCGCGAGCTGACCGGCGGCGAGGACCCGGACATCGTCTTCGAGCACCCCGGCCGGGAGACCTTCGGCGCCAGCGTCTACGTCGCCAAGCGCGGCGGCACCATCGTCACCTGCGCCTCCACCAGCGGTTACCAGCACCAGTACGACAACCGCTACCTCTGGATGCACCTCAAGCGGATCGTCGGCAGCCACTTCGCCAACTATCACGAGGCGTGGCAGGCCAACCGGCTCGTCGCGCTCGGCAAGGTCCACCCGACCGTGTCGAAGACCTACCCGTTGGCACAGACCGGCCAGGCCGCGTACGAGGTGCACCGCAACGCGCACCAGGGCAAGGTCGGGGTGCGCTGCCTCGCCCCGGCCGACGGGCTCGGCGTCCGCGACCCGGAGCTGCGCGCCCGGCACGACACCGCCATCAACCGGTTCCGCGGTCACTGACCCCGCGGCCCGCCGAGCCGCACGCCGCCCCGTCCGGCCGATCCCCGGCCGGCCGTGGGGGCGAGCAGGCATTCACCTTTTCCGCTTCCGGGACACCTTTTGATTGACACCTGACAAAGGCCGCGGCGCGGGCTCGCGCGGGCTTTTTCCGGCCTTCCCGCGCCCGGCCCGGCGCGGCCTGGGAGCTGCCAAGATCGCCGTCCGTCCCGACTCCGCCCCGGGTCCGAAGATGACCATGTAAAGAGGACGCGAAAGCTGCGCACCGCTCTTGCGAAGCACCCTGGGGCGTCTGCCAGTATGTCCCAATGCCCCAGCAGCAGTCCTCCCCTCTTGCGTTCTTCGACAACGCGAACTCGCAGCCAGATTTCACCGTCGGCCTGCGTGGCTACAACACCAATCAGGTCGATGACTTCATCGGCCGGCTGAGCGCCGCGCTGAGCCAGTCCGAGCAGGCCCGGGCCGAGGCCGAGCAGCGGATGAACGACGCCCAGCGTCGGCTCCGCCAGGCCGAGCAGCGCCAGAGCGCGCTGGAGCAGAAGCTCGCCGAGATGAACAAGCAGCTCGAGGAGAACAGCCGGCCGACCCTCTCCGGCCTGGGCACCCGCGTCGAGCAGATCCTGCGGCTGGCCGAGGAGCAGGCCAACGACCACCGCAACGAGGCCAAGCGCGAGTCGGAGGGCATCCTCTCCGCCGCCCGGCTGGAGGCGCGGGAGATCACCGACAAGGCGCGCGCCGAGGCGGCCGCCATGAAGGCCACCGCCGAGCGGGAGGCCGGCAGCGTCCGGACCGCCGCCGAGCGGGAGGCCGCCGAGGTCCGGGTGCAGGCCCGCCGCGAGGCCGACACCCTGCGCGCCGACGCCGATCGGGAGACCAAGCAGCTGCGTACGGTCACCGCGCACGAGGTGGCCGAGCTGAAGTCCACCGTCGAGCGTGAGGTCGCCACCCTGCGAGCCACCGCCGAGCGGGAGATCACCCAGCAGCGGGCGAAGGCCGCCCGGGAGGCCGAGGAGAAGCGCGCCGAGGCGACCAAGCTGCTGACCGACGCCCGTGACAAGCGCGACAAGGACCTCCAGGCGCTGGAGCTCCAGCTCGCCGAGCGGCGGGAGAAGGCCGAGCGCGAGGAGTCGGAGCGGCACGCCGCCCAGGTCGCGCAGACCCAGAAGCTGGTCAGCGAGGCGGAGCAGCGGGCCCGGACGGCCCATGAGCGGGCCAAGGAGATCGAGCAGCGGGCCGAGGCGCGCCGGGTCGAGTCCGAGCGCACCGCCAACGAGACGGTCGACAAGGCGAAGGCGCTGGCCGACAAGACCCTCAACGAGGCGAAGGCCGAGGCGCAGCGCCTGCTGAACGAGGCGCGCACCGAGGCGGATCTGACCACCCAGGCGGCCCGCCGCGAGGTCGAGGACCTCACCCGGCAGAAGGAGGCCGTCACGGCCCAGCTCGGGCAGATGCTCTCCGGTCTCGCCGGCATCGTGCCGGGCGTGCCGGCGGGCGGCAAGTCGGAGGCGGCCAAGGCCGACAGCGCCGAGGGGAAGGTCGGCGCCGAGTCGGCGAAGTGACCACCACCCGCAACGGGGCATGAGCCACGGCGCGGGGTGACACCGGGTAACCGGCGTCGCCCCGCGCCGTCATGCTCTCCCGCCCGTTTCGCCACCTCCGTGAAGTAGGTCCCAACAGGGGCGTCCGTATCGCCCCAGCAGAGCCGGATGCGTGTGAGGATGGGGGCATGTCGCACGGCGAGGAACTGTTCGCTCTCGGCGGGGACGTGGCCACGGAGCCCAGCTTCGAGTCCGCTCTGCGGGGATACGACAAACGACAGGTCGACCGGTACGTCGCCCGCGCGGAGCACGAGATCACGGCGCTGGCCGCCGAGCGGGAGCAGGCGTACACCCAGATCCACAAGCTGGCCGGCCAGGTGGAGGTGCTGCAACGCGACCTCGCCCAGCTGCGCAAGCAGAGCGGCGTGGTGGATCGGGCCTCGTTCCGGCATCTCGGCCCCCGGGTCGAGCAGATCCTCACCATGGCCGAGGAGCAGGCGGACGAGATCCTCGTCGCCGCCAACGAGGAGATCGAGGCCCGCCGCGCGGCCGCCGAGCACATCGTCGAGGAGGCCCGCGAGCAGTCCGCCCAGGCCCTGAAGGACTTCGAGATCGCCCTCGCCGCTCGCCGGGCCGAAGAGGAACGCCACACCGCCGCCCGCAAGGCCGAGGCGGACAGTGCCCTCAAGTCCGCCCGGGAGGAGGCGGAGAAGCTGCGCCGCACCGCCCAGGAGGCGCTCGCCAAGGCCCAGCAGGAGGCCACCCAGCTCCGGGACACCGCCAAGGAGATCCACAGCCGCGCCCAGCAGGAGGCCAGCCGGCTACGCGAGACGGCCAAGGAGGCGCTCGCCAAGGCCCAGCAGGAGGCGACCCAGCTCCGCGAGGCGGCCAAGGAGGTGCACGCCAAGGCCCAGCAGGAGGCCAGGCGCCTCACCGAGGCCGCGACCGAGGCCGGTCGGGCCACCCACGCCAAGGCCCTGGCCGAGGCCAAGAAGATCGTCGACGACGCGGAGGAGGCGGCGAAGGCGACCCGGAGCCGGGCCCGGACCGAGGCGAACCGACTCACCACCGAGGCCACCGAGGCCAGCAAGCGCAACCGGGCCGAGGTCGAGGCGTACGTCCAGCGGATGCGGAGCGAGACAGAGGCGTACGTCCAGCAGTCCCGGGCCCAGACGCAGCAGGAGCTGGGCGCCTGGCGGGCCGGGGTGGAGAAGGAGATCAACACCCTGCGGGAGACGACCGAGAAGGAGTTCGCCCAGCGCCGGGCCGCCGCCGAGCAGGAGTACGCGAAGCGCCGCGACGAGCTCGACAAGCAGCACAAGAGGCGGCAGGACGAGCTGGAGAAGACGTACAGCGCCCGGCACGCCGAGATCGAGCAGGGCGCCGCGGCGGTCCGGCAGGCGGCCGAGCAGGACGCGCTCACGATGCGCCGGCAGGCCGAGGAGGAGGCGGCCGAGCTGCTGCGCCGCGCGGAGGCGGAGGCCACCGACAAGCGCCGCAAGGCCGACGAGCATGTCGCCGCCTCCCGCCGGCAGTTCGAGGAGTACGCGGCCACCACCCAGCAGCACCTGGCCACCACCCAGCAGCACCTCGCCGCCACGCAGCAGGAGGTGGCCGCCGGCCGGCAGCAGCTCGCCCAGGTGATGCTGGAGATCGCCAACGCTCAGCAGGAGCTGGCCGACCTGCGCACCGAGACCTGGAAGTCCCGTCAGGAGTCCGACGACCTCCAGCGCCAGCTGGCCGAGCTGCGGCTGGCGACGAACACCGGCCTGCCGGGCCTCGCCGCCACCCCGGTCGACCCGGACCGGTTGGCCGCCACGCCCGGTGCCGGTTCGGGCACCGGTTCCGGCGCCGGGGCCGCCAGGGATGCGGCAACCGGTACCGGCTCTCCCACCGCCGACGAGCCAGCCCCGGGCACGGCCAAGGAACCGGCCGGGGCCAAGGAATTGGCCGGGGCCAAGCCGGCCGCGGCCGGGGAGCCGGCCGCCGCCAAGCCGGCCGCGGCCAGGGAACCGGCCGGGGCCACCGAGGCCGCGGGGGCGAAGGAGCCGGCGGCGGAGGCCGGCAGCGCGCGGCCGGTCGCCGAACCGGTGACCACGGTGGACGGGGGCACCGCCACCGCCGGCGTGGACGGCGAGCCGACCGTGGCCGCCGTGCCCGGCGAGGGCGGCCGGCGCGCCACTCCCACGAAGATCACCAGCACCGGCGAGGGCGGCAAGCGCCCGACCAAGCCGACCACCGACGAGCGCAGCGCCAAACCGAGCGCGGTCACCGTCGAGAAGGAGTAGCCGGCGGCCGATCCCACCGCGACCGGTGCTGGCGGCCCGCTGTCCATCCGGCACTACGCACGTGACGACGTGAACGATTCGACCCGCTGAATCGGTTCACGTCATCGTGCGTCATCCGGCGCCGGTACTCGCGCGCTGGCACAGGTGCCGGATCGTGATGGCCGGCGCGTGCCGTACCTCGCTACTCTCCCGGCAGAAGGGCCCGGCGTGGGCCGAAGTGGGTCCGGGGAGGTCCTGATGACGCGTGAGGGGACGTCGGGCGACGCGCGACCGGGGGACGAGGGCGCGCCGCGCCGCGGACCGGGCGCGGCCGGCGGGGGCGGACAGCCCGCCGCCGACGGGCAGCCCATCGTCGACGGACAGCCCGCCGTCGAGGAGCCGATCGAGCCGACCGAGTTCGAGCCGAGCGGGCGGTTCGGCGTACCGGGGAAGCCGCTGCGTCGCAGCCCCTTCCTGGTCGGCTTCACCGGGGCGCTCGGCGTGCTGCTGGCGTACGCGGTCTTCCTGGGCCTCCGCAACGCCGCCGGCATCCTGGTGCTGGTGGTCATCGCGATCTTCCTCGCCGTCGGCCTGCACCCGGCGGTGGTCCGGCTGCGCCGCTGGGGGCTGCCGCACGGCCTGGCGGTGACGGTGGTGACGCTGGCCCTGCTGCTGCTGATCGTCGGCGGCCTGCTGGCGCTGGTGCCCCCGGTGGTGACCCAGTCCGGCCAGTTCATCGCGCACCTCCCCGGCTACGTGGAGGAACTGCGCCGCAACCCCACGGTCAACGATCTCGTCGAGCGGTACGACGTGATGGAACGGGTCCGGGCGGCGGCCAACGCGGACACCATCGGCCGTGCCCTCGGCGGCGTGCTGGGCGGCGCCCAGCTGATCTTCGGCACCCTGTTCCGGGTGCTGACCGTGCTGGTGCTGACGATCTACTTCCTGGCCTACTTCGACAAGCTGCGCAACCTCGGGTACGCGCTGGTGCCGCGCTCCCGCCGGACGCGGGTCCAGCTCATCGGCGACGAGATCCTCGCCCGGGTCGGCGCGTACATGGTGGGGGCGCTGGCCATCGCGGTGCTGGCCGGCGTCAGCTCCTTCGTCTTCGCGCTGGCGGTCGGGTTGCCGTACCCCTTCGCGCTGGCCGTGGTGGTCGCGGTGACCGACCTGATCCCGCAGATCGGGGCGACGTTGGGCGCGGTGGTGGTGTCCCTGGTCGGCTTCGCCACCGATCTGCCGGTGGGGATCGCGTGCCTGGTCTTCTTCCTGGTCTATCAGCAGGTGGAGAACTACCTGATCTACCCGAAGATCATGCGCCGGGCGGTCTCCGTCAACGAGGTGGCGGCGTTGCTGGCCGCGCTCCTCGGGGTGTCGCTGCTGGGCGTGGTCGGGGCGCTGATCGCCATCCCGACCGTGGCCGCCCTGCAGCTGATCCTCCGCGAGGTGGTGCTGCCCCGGCAGGAGTCCCGCTGAGGGTTCAGCCCGCCGACCGCTGCTGCGGGCCCGGCACCGGGGTGTCGGCGAAGGCGGCCACCGTCCGATCGGCGTACGCGCTGACGTCGCCGGTCTCCATCGGCCCGTCCCAGGTGGTCGGCAGCGGCACCGGCACGGCCGGGTTGACCCGCCGGACGATCTCGTCGAGCGCGGTCTCCGCGTCGCCGACCCACAGGTGCTTGGCGCCGGGCACCCCGACCACCTCGGCCTGCGGCACGGCGGCGAAGCGCTGCCGGGCCTCGTCCGGGCGGAGGTAGTCGTCGAACTCGGGCACCAGGGCGGTGAGCGGCTTGCCCGACTCCGCCCACACGGCCAGGTCCGTGGCCTCCGAGAAGCGCAGCGGCGGGGAGAGCAGGATCGCCCCGGCCACCGCCGGATCGCAGCCGTACTTCAGCGCCAGGTCGGTGCCGAACGACCAGCCGACCAGCCAGATGTTCGGCAGCTCCTGGAACTCGGCGTACTCGATGGCGGCGGCGACGTCGAACCGCTCGCCGACGGCGGCGTCGAAGGTGCCCTCGCTGGTGCCCCGGACGCTGCTGGTGCCCCGGGTGTTGAACCGGAGCACGGCCAGGTCGGCCAGGGCGGGCAGCCGCCAGGCCGCCTTGCGGAACACGTGGCTGTCCATCATCCCGCCGTGCGTGGGCAGCGGGTGCAGGCAGACCAGCGTGCCGGCCGGTGCCCGGTCCAGCGGCCGGGCCAGCTCACCGACCAGCGTCAGCCCGTCGGCGGTGTGCAGCTCGATGTCCTCCCGGTGCCCGGGCAGGATCGACGACGCACGGATCGGTGTGCTCACCATCCCAGTCTCCATCGCCGTTCCCGGCGCCGCCCGCCGGGGCGGAAACAGGGTGATCCAGATCGCTCAGCCGTACCAGGGGGCGCCGCGCCCGCGCTGGAGGTTCGGCCCGCGCCGGTCCCGCGCCCGCCAGCAGCCGCTGTGCCAGTGCCGCCGGTCGGTGAGGTCGCCCCGGCCGTCGGCCGGCCAGGCCACCACGTGCGCCACCCCGGGGCGGATCTCCTGGTCGCAGCCGGGGCAGCGGTACGTCTTGACGGACGCCCCGCCGCTGATCCCGCGTACCTGCCAGTCGCCGTCGCGCCACTGCTGGACCGTCGGCACGCCCTGCCGGGCCCGTTCGGCGTCCAGGTGGGCGGTCTCGTCCCGACGGGGACGGTTGCGACGGGGGCTCACGGTCATCAAGCGTACGGTCCGCCGGCCGGACCGGCCCGGGACGGGCGGTCCGGCCGATATGCCCCCGTTCAATCCCAGGTCTCCGGGTCGCTCAGGTCCTTCGCCACCTGCGCCCCGGCCAACACGGTCGTCGCGTCGGCCTCCGTGAACCCTTGGTTCGGCCAGCCGAAACGGACCGTCAGGTGTGCCTTGGGGATGCCGAGCAGTTCCAACTCGCCGCCCTGGGGATAGAGATAGGCAGCCCGGCTTCCGATCGTGCGGTTTCCCTCCGAGCGGCTGCCGGAGATCCGGCTGCGGTACTCCAGCCGCACGTCCAGCCGCTGGTCTTCCGGGCGGTTGACGGTCAGCAACAGGTCCAGCGAGTCCGGAAAGCCGATGACGCTGACCTCACAACTGGCCAGCCGGGCGTCCGGCGGCAGCGTGGTCAGGCGTAGCGGGGACGCACACTTGTGCGCTTCGTCCAGCCGCACCGCAGCGACCGCCTCGCGCAGGGCACGGTCGTCAGCACCGACGGTGTGCACCCGGGCGAAAAGCCCTGGCACCGGCTGCCACCGAAGGAACCAGCCCGGCTGGCCGCCCGGCCCGGACGGCGGCACCCGCCGGATCCGCCCGTCGAAGTCGGCGGCGGTGGCGGGCCGGTCCGGATAGGTCATCCCCTCGTGCACCGACTCCTCCACCGCGACGACGTCGGTGGACAGGTCAAGGGCGACCTGCCGGCCGCCGCCCAGGTCGAGCCGGCTCCCCTCGACCCCCCGGCCGCTACGCCAGGTGACCTGCCGGGCCTTCGCCGGGTCGACCCCGAAGTGCAGCGTCTGCGGGTCAGTTCCCACCAGTTCGGGTCGCTGGGCCGCGCCCGGCGCTCCGTCGACCGGCGGTGGCACCGGCACGGCGACGGCCGGGGTGGCGGCCGTCCAGGGCAGCCGTCCCGGCAGGCCGGGCAGGTCCGGTCCGGCCATCGCCGCGAAGCCGAGCACCCCGACCAGGGCCAGCGTGGTGCCCGTGGCGGCGCGCCGGCGCACCCGCCGACGGCGGCCCACGGCTCGGGACCGGTCCAGCAGCCGGTCGGTGTCGATCTCCCCCTCGGCGCGCTCCCGCAGCACCGAGGCGATCCGCTGGTCCAGGTCGGTCACGGCCGGCTCCCGTTTGTCGTCGGGGCGCCGCAGCGCTCCCGCAGGTGGGCGAGCGCCCGCATCGCGTGGGTACGGACGGTGACCGGTGAGCAGTCGAGGATCTGGGCGATCGTCGCGTCGTCCAGGTCCTCGTAGTAGCGCAGCACCAGCACGGCGCGCTGGCGGTCGGGCAGCGCCCGGATCAGCCGCCACATCTCGTCCCGGGCGGCCGCCTCGTCGTCGAGGTCGCCGTGGTGGGCCTGTTCGGCGAAGCTGTCCACGGCCAGTTCCCGGCTGGACCGCCGGCGCCACCAGGAGGCGTTGGCATTCACCAGCATCCGGCGCACGTAGACGTCGGGCCGGTCGGCCCGGGCGATCTTCCGCCAGTGCACGTACGCCCGGGCCAGGACGTCCTGGGTCAGGTCCTCGGCGCGGTGCGCGTCGCCGGTCAGCAGCCGGGCCAGGCGTAACAGGGCCGGGCCCCGGCTGCCGACGTACTCCTCGAAGGTCACACCCTCAAGACGCCGTCACCGGCGTACGGTGTTGACCCGGATCAGCGGTTGGTGTGGTCGCGGAAGCCGCGGCCGCTCTTGCGGCCCAGATAGCCGGCCGTGACCAGGTGCTCCAGCAGCGGCGCCGGCGCGAAGCCGGGTTCCCGCAGTTCCAGGTAGAGCTCCCGCTGGATGGCCAGCGCGACGTCCAGGCCGACCACGTCGAGCAGCTCGAACGGGCCCATCGGATAGCCGCAGCCGAGCTTCATCGCGTGGTCGATGTCGTCGGCGGTCGAGTAGCTGGCCTCCAGCATCTTCACCGCGTCGTTCAGGTACGGGAAGAGCAGCGCGTTGACGATGAAGCCGGACCGGTCGCCGCAGACCACGCCGGTCTTGCCGAGCGCCGCGCAGACCGCGCGGGCGGTGGCAGTGGTCTCCGCCGAGGTGCGGATGGTCCGCACGATCTCCACCAGCGGCATGACCGGAGCCGGGTTGAAGAAGTGCAGGCCGATCACGTCGGCCGGACGCTGGGTGGCCATGGCCATGTCGATCACCGGCAGCGACGAGGTGGTGGTGGCGAGCACCACGCCCGGCTTGCAGATCTCGTCGAGACTGGCGAAGAGGGCCTTCTTGACGCTCAACTCCTCGACCACCGCCTCGACCACCAGGTCGACGTCGGCGAGGTGCTCGAGGGTGGCGGACCAGGTGACCCGGCCCAGCGCGGCGTCCCGATCGGCCTCGCTCAGCTTGCCCCGCACCACGCCCTTGTTGAGGGAGGTCTTGACCGCCTCGCAGACCTTCGCGGACTTCTCCGCGCCCCGGGTGACCGAGACGACCTCGTACCCGGCCCTGGCGAAGACCTCGATGATGCCGGTGGCCATGGTCCCGGACCCGACCACGCCGACCTTGGCGATGGCCCGCGCGCCGTCGGCGAGCGCGGCCTCCGTCGCCACCGGCGTCTGCTCGTCCGGTACGACCTTCGGCGAGCCCGGCCGCTCGTAGGTGTAGAAACCGCGCCCGGACTTCCGGCCGAGCAGCCCGGCGGTGACCATCTGCTTGATCAGCGGCACCGGGGCGTGCCGACGGTCCCGGCCGCCGCGCCGGTACATGGTGTCCAGGATCTCGTACGCGGTGTCCAGGCCGATCAGGTCCATCAGCGCGAGCGGGCCCATCGGCAGGCCGCAGCCGAGCTTCATCGCGGCGTCGATGTCCTCGCGGCTGGCGTACCGCGCCTCGAACATGCCCACCGCGTGGTTGAGGTAGCCGAAGAGCAGCGCGTTGGCGATGAAGCCGGCCCGGTCGTTGATGGTCACGTCGACCTTGCCGAGCCGAGCGCAGAGCGCCTCCACGTCGGCCACCACGTCGGCGGAGGTGACCACCGTGCGGACCACCTCGACCAGCTTCATCACCGGGGCCGGGTTGAAGAAGTGGATGCCGATGACCTGGTTGGGCCGGGTGGTGGCGACGGAGATCTCGGTGACGCTCAGCGAGGAGGTGTTGGTGGCCAGGATGGCCTCGGGCTTGCAGACCCGATCCAGCTCGGCGAAGATCCGCTGCTTCAGGTCCAGGTGCTCGGGGACGGCCTCGATCACCAGGTCCACCGAGTGCAGGGCGTCGAGCCCGACCTGGAAGTTCACCCGGCCGAGCAGGGCGTCCCGGTCGGCCTCCGCGAGCTTGCCCTTGGCCACGGCCCGGTCGGTGGAGCCGGTGAGAGTGGCTTGGCCGCGCTCCAGGGCGGCCTCGGAGATCTCCACGGCCACCACGTCGACGCCGTTGCGGGCGAACACCTCGACGATGCCGGCACCCATGGTGCCCAGACCCACCACGCCCACACTGGTGAACTCGCGCGCCACGACCGGCCTCCCCTGTCCGCTCCGCACGGCCTGGCATGAACGGCCGCTAAGGTTATGCGCCGGAGTCTGCCACGTGACGCTGGGTTGTCGAGACACCGTGGGGTATTTCACGACGTCCGTCACTCTCCGCCTCCGCGCCCGGCGGGCCGGCCGACCCGGTCAGACCGCGGCCGCGGGCGCCCCGACCAGCGCGAGCAGCTCCGCGACGAACTCCGCCGGCCGTTCCAGGTGCGGGCTGTGGCCGCAGCCGGGCAGCACCACCTCCCGGTACGTCCCACCGGCCGCCGCGTACCGGTCCAGCACGGCCCGGGTCTGGCCGACCATCGGCTGCGGCGGGCAGTCCGCCGCCCCCGGCCAGCCCGGCACCATCCCGAGCTGCCCGAGGTACGCGAGGTCGAACAGCGAGGTGTCCGAGACGATCACGTCGGCGTCGCCGCGTACCCAGGTCACCGGCGGTTTGGCCGGGACGGCGACCAGTTCGTCGGCGATCCGGAACCACACGGGCGCCAGCGCGTTGAGCACCCCGCGCTCCCCCGCCGCCGTGCCCGGCCAGTGGGGCGAGACGACCGAGGTGCCCGGGTAGTTGTCGTCCCCGGTGGCGGTGGTGAGCATGCTGTCGAGCAGCAGCTCCTCGTCCTCGCCGAGCGACGCCGGATCGGCCACGTACGCCGTGCGCAGCACGTTCCGCGGGCTGGTCGGACCGTCCGCGCCCCGGTCCTGGGCGGCGAGCCGGGCCACGAAGTCGGCGTTGGCGGTGCCGCCGCCGGTGCCGGCGAAGTCCGGTGTGGTCGGCGCGCCGTCGAGATCCTTGGTGCCGCCGAACCCGTACGGGGAGACCGGCGCCTCCAGCAGCAGGCCGGCCACCCGGTCGGGGTGGTCGACCAGCACCCGCATCGCCACGCCGCCGCCGAGTGAGTGGGCGACCACCACCGGCCGCGCGCCGGGGGCGAACAGCCCGGGGACGTCGAGCAGGGCGGCCACGTCGTCGGCGAAGTCGCCGAGGCCCCGGGTCGCGTCGACCGGGGCGATCTCGCTGTCGCCGTACCCGCGCAGGTCGGGGGCGATCACGCGGAGCGTCTCCGGGAGGCGGCGCAGCAGCGGTTCCCAGAACGCGGACGACGAGACGTTGCCGTGCACGAGCAGCACCGGCGCCCCGTCCGGCGGGCCGGCCACCCGTACCGACTGGGTGATGCCGTTGGCCTGGACGGTGTGCCGCTCGCTGCGCATTCGCGCATGCTTCCACCGTCGGGCAGGGCCCGTCCATGTGTCCGGCCGCCACCCCGGACCGCCGGCCGATGTGGCCGCCCACCCTCCGTCACGCCGGATGCCCGGCATCCGGAACGCCGGCCCGGGACCGGCGCGCCCGGGTCAGCGGTGGGCCTCGACCGACACTTCCCAGACGCCACCGCCTGCCTCCACGGCCTCGCGTGGTGTCGGCGGGACGGGCAGCGGCAGGGTGGGCCGGTGGTCCCGCCGCGGCAGGCCGAAGCTCATCCCGACCGGATCGGTCCGGGCCACGCCCGGGTCGAAGTAGCGCAGGTCGGTGCGGCCGAGCCGGATCACGTCCCCGTCGGTCAGCTGAACGCTGCCGGTGACGCGCTCGTCGTTGAGCCAACTGCCATTGGTCGAGCCGAGGTCGGTCAGCCAGGTGCCGTCGGCGGTCAACTGGACGGTGGCGTGCCGCCGGCTCAGGTGCGGGTCGGCCAGCACGATGTCGGCGGTCGGCGCGCGACCGATCACCTGCGGGTCGCGACCGACCCGGAAGCTGAGCCCGCGCATCGCCCCGCCCGACACCGTCAGCAGCGGCATCAGCTCCGGATGCTCCTCCATCGACAGTCGCCCTCCATGTCGCCCCGCGGCGTCAGCCTGCCAGCACACGGTAATCGCTCCCACCATCGCCCGTTCACCGGCGCGACTCCGGCCGGTCAACTCCCGTTCGCCGCTCAGGGCGGGCGTCGCCGGTGCGGTCGCCGGCCATCTCCGTCGATTCGGCAGACCGGCGAGGGGCGCGACCAGGGCAGATTACGGGCTACGCCGACCTACCGGCGAGTAACGGCCGGGTCTAGACTCCGACCATGACGGCTGTGCATGTCCCCGGAGTCCCGGTCATCGAGGATGGTCGACTGGTTTCCACCAGTCCGGCCACCGGCGCCGAGGTCGGGCGGCTCCCGGTGGCGACCGGGTCGGACGTGCGGGACACGGTCGAGCGGGCCCGCGGCGCCGGCGACTGGTGGGCCGGGCTCGGCTTCACCGGCCGACGGGAACGGCTGCTGCGCTGGCGCAGCCGGATCGCCCGACGGATGGAGGAGCTGGCCGAGCTGGCGCACGCCGAGGGTGGCAAGCCGGTCGGCGACGCCGCGGTCGAGATCCTGACCGCGCTGGAGCACATCGACTGGGCCGCCCGCAACGCCCGGCGGGTGCTCGGCCCACGGCGGGTCCGCTCCCGGCTGATCCTCGCCGAGTTCACCGGCCACCTCGAGTACCAGCCGTACGGCGTGGTCGGCGTCATCGGCCCGTGGAACTACCCCGTCTTCACCCCGATCGGGTCCGCCGCCTACGCCCTGGCCGCCGGGAACGCGGTGGTGTTCAAGCCCAGCGAGTACACCCCGGCCGTCGGTCAGTGGCTGGTGGACCGCTTCGCCGAGGTGGTGCCGGAGCAGGCGGTCCTCACCGCGGTGCACGGCCTCGGCGACGTGGGCGCGGCGCTGTGCCGCTCCGGCGTGGCCAAGGTGGCCTTCACCGGCTCCACCGCCACCGCCCGGAAGGTGATGGCCGCCTGCGCCGAGACCCTCACCCCGGTGCTGCTGGAGGCCGGCGGCAAGGACGCGATGATCGTCGACGCCGACGCCGACCTGGACGCGGCCGCCGAGGCGTGCGTCTGGGGCGCGCTGACCAACGCCGGCCAGACCTGCATCGGCATCGAGCGCGTCTACGCGGTCGACCAGGTCTTCGACGCCTTCGTCGACAAGGTGGTCAGCAGGGCCGGCCGGCTCACCGTCGGCCCGGACGGCGCCGACCTCGGCCCGATCACCATGCCGTCGCAGCTCGACATCATCCGCCGGCACATCGACGACGCCCTCGCGCACGGCGGCCGGGCGGTGCTCGGCGGCCCCGACGCGGTCCAGCCGCCGTACGTCCACCCGACCGTGCTGGTGGACGTCCCCGAGGAGTCGGCCGCCGTCCGCGAGGAGACCTTCGGCCCGACGCTCACCGTCAACCGGGTACGCGACGTGGACGAGGCCGTCGAGCGGGCCAACGCCCTCCCGTACGGCCTGGGGGGTGCGGTCTTCGGCCGGAAGCGGGCCGTGGCGGTCGCCCGGCGGCTGCGTTCCGGGATGGCGTCGATCAACTCCACGCTCACCTTCGCCGGGATGTCGACCCTCCCCTTCGGCGGGGTCGGCGACTCCGGCTTCGGCCGCATCCACGGCGAGGACGGGCTGCGCGAGTTCGGCCGGGCCAAGGCCATCACCCGTCGCCGGGCCCGCTCGCTGCTGCCGGCGATGACCTTCGAGCGCAGCCCGGCGGACGTCGCCCGCCTGATCAAGGCCGCCAAGCTGATGTACGGCCGGCGCTGACTCCCCCGCCGGCTCCTCGGCCGGCGGTGCGGCTCAGAACAGGGTCAGCTCGTCCCGCTCGATGCCGCGCAGCTTGTCGTAGTCGACCACCACGCAGCGGATGCCCCGGTCGGTGGCGAGCACCCGGGCCTGCGGCTTGATCTCCTGCGCGGCGAAGACCCCGGCCACCGGGGCCAGCAGGGGGTCCCGGTTCAGCAGTTCCAGGTAGCGGGTGAGCTGCTCGACACCGTCGATCTCGCCGCGCCGCTTCACCTCCACGGCGACGGTGCCCTGCTGAGCGTCCCGGCAGAGCAGGTCGACAGGGCCGATCGCCGTCATGTACTCGCGGCGGATCAGCGTGTAGCCCTCGCCGAGGGTCTCCGGGTTGGCCGCCAGCAACTCCTGGAGGTGCGCCTCGACGCCGTCCTTGCGCAGGCCCGGGTCGACACCCAACTCGTACGACGTGTCCTGGAAGATCTCCTCAAGGGTGATCCGCAGCTCCTCGCCGGCCTTGTTGACCACCCGCCACACGCCGGGGGCCTCCTCCAGCCGGCACGGCGGGCTCATCCAGTTCAACGGCTTGTACGCCCGGTCGTCCGCGTGGATCGACACCGAGCCGTCCGCCTTCACCATGAGCAGCCGGGTGGCCGGCGGCAGGTGCGCCGAGAGCCGTCCGACATAGTCCACCGAGCACTTCGCAATCACCAACCGCACCCGACGAGGGTAGCGGAGCAGCGGGCGCTCGCCGGCGAGCGCCACTGGCGTACCGGTGCGATATTGAGATCGTGCTCGAAGTCCTCACCGGTTCCGGTCTCGCCGCGTCGGCCGGCCTGAACGCCTACATCCCCCTGCTGCTCATGGGTCTACTGGCGCGCTACACCGACCTCGTCGACCTGCCCAGCGGCTGGCAGTGGCTCGGCAACGGCTGGGTCGTCCTGATCCTCGCCGTGCTGCTCACCATCGAGGTGGTCGCCGACAAGGTGCCGGTGGTCGACCACGTCAACGACGTGGTGCAGACGGTGGTCCGGCCGACCGCCGGGGGCCTGGCCTTCGGCGCCGGCTCCAGTTCGCAGACCGTCACGGTCAGCGACCCGGACACCTTCTTCTCCTCGCACCAGTGGGTGCCGGTCGTGGTCGGCGTACTGATCGCGCTCGGCGTGCACCTGCTCAAGGCGGCGGCCCGCCCGGTCGTCAACGCGACCACCGCGGGCTTCGGCGCGCCGGTGGCCAGCACCGCCGAGGACGCGACGAGCGTGGTCATGTCGGCGGTGGCGCTCCTGCTGCCGGTGCTGGTGCTGGCGTTCCTGCTCGGCTTCGTCGTGTTCCTCTTCTGGTTCCTGCGCCGGCGTGGCGAACGACGGCGGGAGCGGCGGGCGGCCCGGGCTGCGGGGTTCCGCGTCTAGCTCCACTCCTTGCTGTTGGTGGGTGGTTGCTGTTCGGGCTGGTTGCTGTTGGTGGGTGGTTGCTGTTTGGGCTGGGGGCGAGGGTGACCGGCTCCGGGCGGTCAGGCTTGATCCCTGCGCCG
>NZ_JBEYER010000084.1:0-31650 GCF_040634005.1 Micromonospora sp. NPDC007271 | reverse complement strand
CTACCGACTCACCACCCATCCAAGATCACGATCGCCGTGAAAGGCCGAGGCTAGCGCTGCGCCCAGGTCCGCAGCGGTCCGCCAGCTATCTGATCCACCGGGTCCGCCGGCTGCAGCCCCGGTGGTAGCCGCAGGCGGTGTACCCACCGGCGGCCGGCCAGGCAGCCCGCTTGTCCCACCTGCCCCACCACTTCTCCTTGCGCTGCAGCCGCCGCTGGTCGCGGATCTTCTTGTTCCGGGCCTTGATGATTTTCCGCTTGTCCTTCTTGGCGCCGCGGTAGCCCTTGGCCTTCCTGATCCCCCTCGAGATCTTGCGGGCCTGGGCCGCCTTGCGCATCGCGCCGAGGCCGCGGAACACGCTACCTCCGCCGGGGATCGCTCCGATGATGTCGAAGGCGGCGGCCCCGTACCGGCGGGCCTTGATGTTCTTGTACGCGGAGCGGGCGGAGAAGCCGACCGCGGCGGCGCCGAACACGATGTTGAACGGCGGCGGGGTGAACAGGGACACCGTCGCGCAGACGAACGCGGGGTTCTTCCGGACGAACCGTACGGTCTTCCGGAACCCGCTCTTGATCTTTCCCCACAGTGATCTGCCGTCCAGGTCGTTGCAGTTGACCGGGTCCGCGGAGCAGTAGTCGTACGGACCGGCGCTGCCGCCGTCGACCGGGTCGACCTGCAGGAATCGGCCGAGTACGGGGCTGTAGAGGCGCACCCCCATCAGGATCAGCCCGCCCAGCGTGTCACCGGAGCGCTGCTTGCCACCCAGCCAGCCGTAGCGCTGGCTGGCCTGGCCCTCGGCCGGCACGCCGAACTCGTCGTAGTCGAACACCTGCGGCTCGGTGAGATCCCGGTCGACCGTGACGGCGACGTCGCCGTGCAGGTTGGTCAGGTGCAGCAGCACGTCGCCGTCGCTTGACGTGGTCGCCACCAGGTCGTCGTCCAGGCCGGAGACGTTGCGGGTGACCGCGCCCGTCGCGGTGTCCTCGACCACCCAGCTCACGTCGTCAGAGTCGTCGGCGTAGTGGTTGAGGCGGGAGGTCGAGGTCACCCACGCGTCGTCCACCAGCGTCTGGCCGGTCACCCCGAGGAAGCGGTGGGCGGGATCGAGGGTCCACGTCTGCTTGGCGTCGCCGACCTGCTGGCCGGCGATCAGGTCGTTGACGTAGTAGGTGTTGGTCAGCCCGCCCGGCAGCGCGGTGGTGCGACCGAACGCGTCGTAGGAGTAGCCCGCGTCGGTGATCCGGTCGGCGCTGTCGTAGGTGTGTCCCTCCTGGGCCGCGACGGTGCCCTGCTGGCACTCGCCGTTCTCGGCCGGGTCGTAGCTGCGCTTGTCGGTCCGGTTGGTCCGGCTGTCGTAGGTGTAGGCGCGGGTCACACAGCCACCGGCCATCGCGGAGTCGTGCTGGACGCGACTGAGCCGCCCCTGCCGGTCGTACGAGTAGACCTTGCTACCGCCGGTGTAGTCGTGGTTGACGACCTTCCCCGCGCTGTTCTCCACGATGGACTCGGAATAGAGCACCGCGCCGTCGGAGTCGTGGGTGTAGGTGCGTTCCACCGGCTCCTGGTTCGCGTCGAGCCGGTCGCGACGGGTCACCCCGCCCGGGTAGGTCATCTCGACCAGTTGCCCGTCCGGGGAGTACCTGCCCATGAAGGTACCCGCCACGCTGTCGGTGACGCTGGTGAGCAGACCCCGCGGCTCGGCGGCCCGGTTGTAGGTGAGGGTCATCCAGCCGGTCGGGTCGGTGACCTTCGTCGGCTTGTCGAACCGGTCGAACTCGGTGACCGTGGCGGCGCCGGCGGCGTCGGTGTACTTCATCAGCCGACCGAGCTGGTCGTACTCCCGGGTGATCGTCGCGTTGCCCTTGCGGGTCGTGGCGATCGTCCCGTTCGCCGGGTCGTAGGTGGTGGTCACCTCCTCGATCGCGGCGCCCTCCGTCGAGGTGATGCTCACCCCGGTGCTGCGGCCGGCCGCGTCGAACGTGGTGACGGTCGTGCGGGTCTTGCCGGCCACCGTCTCGACGGTCTCGGCCGCCTCGCCGTACCGGTCGTAGCGGGTGACCCGCCGCTCGGGCAGCGTGCTGGTCATCCGGTCCGGGTCGTGCCCGGTGACCGCGCCGACGGGCCGGTGGACGCAGGCCTGCCCGGCCCACTCCGGCCGGTTGCCGCACGCGGCGTCGCGTGGGTTGGCGCCCGCGGTGTAGTAGATCGTCTCGCGCGCCCGGGCGTCGCTGCCGCTGGAGCCCAGCCCCCAGGAGGAGGTGGCACGGCCGGCGGAGTCGAAGACGCCGTACGCGGTCAGCGGGGTGCCACCGGATCCGGCGTCCGCCGTCATCGACGTGTACTTCTTCAGCGTCCACCCGGAGACACCGCCGTTGTGCGCGTCGTACCCGTAGCGGGTGGTGCGCTGGTCGGCGTCCGGGTAGCCGACCACCTGCGCGCCCTCGAGCTCCGTGGTGAGCAGGTTGTACGTCGCCCCGTCCGGCTTGCCCTCGTCGTACCGGCGGATGGTGTGCGTCCGGCCGATGACGGACGCGCCGGCGGGCACCGCCGCAAGCGGACCGCTGCCGTCGGGGTCGGCCAGCCCGTCCTCCACCACCATGGTCATGGTGGGGCCGAGCGTGTCGAGCAGGGTCAGGCCGTCACTGCTGTAGCGGTTGACGGTCGACAGGGCCTGCGCCCGCGACGCGGTGTCCGAGCCGGAGAGGCCCAGCTCGTCGAGGTAGGTCGCCGCGTCCGGCAGCGTGCCCAGGGCGAGCGCCCGGTCGGTGGCCGAGAGCGTCCGGATCACGTTGCCGAACCGGTCGTACTCCTCCGTGTCGATGTGCCCGCCGGGGTTGGCGGTGTTCACCTCCTGGCCGTTGGCGTTGAGGTAGTGCACGGTGGCGTAGGGGTATCCGGACGTGCCGGGCGAGGACGGGGTGGCGTTGTTCCGCCCCGGGTTGTCCTCCGGATCGAACACGGCGGTCGCGTCGGTGGGCACGTCGGTCTGGCCCCAGGTCGCGGCCGCGGCGGCGCTGAGGTCGTACGGGCCGCCGGCCGCCCTGGTCAGCGGCACGCGGTAAACGACGTTGCTGGCCACCTCGCCGTCGGTGGTGCTCTTCGTGCCGACCTGCAGCGCGGCCCGGCGTACCCGCAGCAGCCGTCCGGGATCCTCGTCCCCGGCGAGGGTGGCGACCTGGGCGGCGGTGAGGGCCTTGCCGTAGATCCGTACGTCGTCGATGCCCCCCGCCCATGCGTTGGTCGGTAGTCCGTTCCACAGGGAACGGCCGATCGCGTAGTTGCCGGAGCCGTTCCAGCCGCCGGTCGCGGCGGTGGTGGACTGGGCGATCCCGTTGACGTAGAGGGTCATCTTCCCGGTGGCGGTGTCGTAGACACCGGCCAGATGGGTCCACTGCCCGAGCACGGGGGCCGCGTTCGAGTAGGCGCGGATCGGCGTGCCCGTGCTGCTGTCCGAACTGATCCGGCCGAACGCCCACCGGTCTTCGAGCTGCACGTAGTTGAGCAGGAACGCCGAGGTGTACGAGCCGTCCCTGGACAGCACGGTCCGGTTGGTGGACCGGTCGGTCAGCCGCACCCACGCCGAGACCGTGTATGAGGCGGTGTTGGACAGGGCGGTCCCGGCCACGGAGATCTGCTGCCCGCTGACGCCGGTGAAGTTCGCGGCGCGGTCGGCCGGGTTGTTCGGATCGTTGCCCTGGGCCCAGTTCACCCCGGAGGCCATGGTGCCGTTACGGCCGGCGCCGGAGGAGTCGGCGACGGTCGTGCCCGAGCCGGCGTCCAGATCCCAGCGCAGCGCCGCCGAGTCGACGTCGGGATTGCCGTGGTCGGCCGTCCACGGCAGCTCGCCGGGGGGCGTCGTGCTGTTGACCCGGCCGGCGGCGTCGTAGCCGTACGCCGTCTTCAGTGCCGGGCTGATCCGCGGATCCCAGACCTGGCGCAGCTGGCCCAGGTTGTCGTACGCGTACCGGGCGACCTCCACGGCGGTGACCGCGGCGGCCGTGGGGTCCCAGCTCCACAGCTTCACGGCTGACACCCGGTCGGTGTAGTCGCCGAACACGGACTGGCTGAGCCCGGAGGTCGTGCTGGTGGCGTAGACGTACTCCAGGACCTCACAGCCGCGTGCGGGCGTCGCGCCGGTGCACCGGTTCGCGTCGTCCACGCCCGGCTCGACCGGGCTGATCACCTTCTTCAGCAGCGACCGGCCGCCGCTGGTGTCGTAGAGGTAGCGGGTGGTGCTCGACGAGTCCGGCGTCCACGACGAGTCGAGCGTCCACACCCCGCCCTGCTGAGTGAACTCGCTGACCGTGCCCTCGATGTCGGTGAGCCGGTAGGCGGTCGAGCTGTACTTCGTCAGGATCAGCCCCTCGGCCCCCGGCTCAGGGGTGTACGAGACGCCGTCGGCGTCCCTGGAGAAGGTGATCCAGCCACCGTCGACCGTGTTGACCTGCGCCACGGACGGCTGCGGGAAGGTCAGCGTGGTGTAGTCGACGGCGGCCTCGTCGTCGCCGCTGCTGACGCCGCCGGACCAGGCGGGACCGAACGGGGCCACCAGCTCGGTGACGGAGAGGTTGTCCCAGTAGACCTTCTTGCCGGATCCGCCCTGCATGCCGTTGTAGAGCCGGAAGAACGCCTCGGTGGCCCCGACGGGCACCGCCATGTCCACCGACAGCTCCTGCCACCCCTCCGTGAAGCCGGCCATCGGCGAGGCGACCTCGACGTAGTTCGTGCCGATCTTGTAGAAGCCGACGATGCGCAGCCCCCGGTTGGCGTACCCGGGGACCAGGCCGGTGCTCGACGGCACGAAGATCCAACCGGTCATCCGGTACGTCTTGCCGGCCGCCATGCCGAGGCGCAGCCCGCCGTTGTCACCGCCGACCGCCACGTACGTGTCGTTGCTGGTCGTCGTCACCGGGGTGATCTCGAGCGAGGCCACCGGGGTGACCTCGCCCTGGCCGCGCGCCGTGGAGCGGACGGCCGAGCTGGTGCTCGCCACGGTGAAACCGGTCAGGTCGGTGGAGATCTGCTGCTGGTTGGCGGTGAGCCGCTCCGGCATCCGCTGCCAGCCGGTGCCCGCGTCACGCGAGGCGGAGCTGCGCGTCACGGTCAGGCCGAGCACGTCGACGTCGGTCTCGCTGAGCGAGAAGTCACCGGTGAGCAGGTTCACCTCGCCCGGCCCGATCGGCTCGGACGCACCGCCACCACCGGAGGAGTCCACCGTGATCCGGACCCACGGCGTGGTGTAGACGGGCGTCGTCGACGTGTTGGTGTAGATCTGCGCCCGCAGCTCGACGACGCCGCCGACCAGGCCGAGGGTGTCCGTGGCGTTCCAGATCGCGTGCCCGCCGAGGCTGGACAGCGTCACCGGGCTGGCCGCGGTCGCGGTGATCGGCGTGCCGGCCGCGTTGGTGAGGTTCGCCGAGGGCACCGGCAGGACCGACCCGCCCGGGCCGCGCCGGTACTCGAAGTACGCCCTGGTGTACCCCGCCACCGGGGTGGTCACCTGCACCTTGGTCCGCCGCACCACGTTCGCCCCGGGCAGCGGCTGGGCGAGCGCCGCGTTACCGGCGTCGAAGACGTAGCTGTTGGCGCTGGACAGGTTGCCCGCCGCGTCCTTGGCCTGCACGGTGAGCGTCCGGCGCCCGTCGCGCGGGGCGATCGTCACCTTCGTGGTGCCGGTCGCGGCCACCGTCGTCGCCGACGACTCGTAGTCGAGCTTGTAGACGAACGCGGCCAGGTCGGTGGTGCCGGAGGCCGGGGTGAAGGTGAACGTGTCCGGCTGCTCCGCGCCGCCGTGCGGCTGGCCGTCGTTGAGGTAGATCGTGGCCGAGACGAACGGCACGCCGGGCTTGTCGGTGTCGATGGTGAGGTCGGTCCACCCGGTCCAGGCGCTGTAGCCGTACGGGTCCTTGGCGCGTACCCGCCACTGGTAGGTGGTGTTGTTCGCCAGGTCCACCGCGACCTGCCAGGAGGCGGTGGCCCCGTTCGTCCAGGCGGGGCTGCCGGAGCGCAGCCCCGAGGTGGCGACGGTGGCCGAGGTGGCCTTGTTCCGTACCTCGAACTCGGCCTGCAGGGTCTGGGTGGTGTTCGAGTCGGCCAGCTTCGCCGACAGGGTCGGCCGCAGCGACGCGGTGCGCGCTCCCGCGCCGCAGGCCGTGTAGCACGGCGCGACGGCGAGACCGGTCGGCGCGGTGGGCGGCGTGTTGTAGGTGATGGTGACCAGCGGTGGGTTCGCGCCCTCCGCCGAGTGGAACCTCTTCCACGAGCCCTGCGTCTCGGCCGTCGCCCGCACCATCAGGCTTGTGGTGGGCCAGTGCGAGCTGGCCGCCGACTGCAGCGCCTTGGTGACGTCGACGTAGACCCAGCCGTCGGCGCAGGAGGAGCTGTACCCCTTGGTCTCGGTGGAGGTGCCGGCCTTCACCCGCGCGGTCGGCTGGTTGGTCCAGCGCGCCGAGGAGTCCACGTAGTCCGTCTGCCACGCCTCCCACTGGTTCGCCGTGCAGGACCACGAGTGGTAGTTCCACAGCTTGAGCTTGGCGCTGGTGATCTGGGCGTCATAGATGCCACTCGTGGTCAGCCGCAGGTACGACCGGGCGGTGCCGGTGGTGCCGCCCTCGCTGTAGTAGCCCAGCTTCAGGTCGCTCGAGCCGGACTGGTCGCTGGTGAACCCGTTCTGCACGAAGGCGTCGAACGCCGGCGACAGCGACGTCGGCGGATCGATGGTCACCGGGAACCTGAGATCTTCCCGGGCCAGGAACTCCGCGTCCGGCGTCAACTCCAGCACCGACCGGCCGGCGCCCTTCGCCACCGTCCGCAGCGCCACCGGGCCCCGGCGGACATGCTCCAGCGACTGGGGCAGCACCTCCGCGTCCCACATCTCCGGCGTCTGCGCCCGCGCGACCGCCCGGCCCGACCGGTCCTTGAACAGCAGCCCGCCCATGCCGTCGCCCGCGGCCGTCAGCTTCCCCGTCCGCATCGGCAGCGACAGCTTCCGTACCCGGGCCAGCGCCGCCCGGTCCTTCACCACGAACAGCTGCTGGTAGCCGGTGGCGTGCGCCTCGAACACCAGGTCGACGCCCGGCAGCACCTCCGGGTAGGTCGCCGTCCGCCCGGACAGCACCGGCCGCGGCAACGGACCGTTCCACGACACGCTCGTTCGCGCGTCGCCCTCCCCCAGCGACACCACCTCGTGCTCGCCCGCGCCCGTTGCCGCGCCGGCGAACCGCAGCCCACCCGGATGGCCCTTCGGCGTCACCGAGCCGTCCGGCTGCGGCACCAGGTCCAGGTCCACGGCACGCCACTCGCCGCCGTCGACGAACCGCACCGGCGCCAGCGACCGCTCCTCCGTGTACGTGCCGTCCGGATTCGCGAACACCTGGGTCGTCTCGCTGCGCCGGTTCGACACCTCCACCCGGGCGCCGCACAGTTTCGCCGCGACCGCCGCGGACGCTTCGTCCGCCCGGTCAACCGGGCAGGGCGACTTCCCCGCCGCCGGGGCCTGCCGCTGCGGGGCGGGCACCGCCGCCCGAGCCGGCGCCGCGGGCGCCTCGATCAGGCCGGCGGTGAGCGCGAGCATCAGCGCGTACGCCGTCCAGCGCCACCACGTCGGCACCCGACCGGTCCCCATCCACCCGAACACCTGTGACCGCACCGCACCCTCCCCTATGGACATGGCCATCGGACCATAGGCGGCCGGCACGGTGCGGGTACACCGATAGGAGGTTACAAATCCGTATAGTGACGGGGACCTCGGTGTGGTGCGCCGGCCGTGGGCCGCCGGTCAGGACGGGGATCGTCTGGCGGGAGTGGCGGCCGGCCAGCACCGGGCCAGCCGTTTCGGCCCGGCCACCGCGGCGGACCTGCTCGTACCCGTGAAAAACGGATGACCGCGGGCCGGACGACCGCCAGACTTGCCCGTCGTGCAACCACTCGACGAGAAGGACATCCGGAACTCTTTCATCAACTGCAGCAGGGGCGAGGCGAGCCGGATTCGGATGCCCGCGGGCTTCGGCGAGGGCATGGTCCCCTGGGCCGATCTGGATTTCCTCGGCTGGACCGACCCGGGCGCCCCGCTGCGGGCGCTGCTCGTCGTGCCCGGCGACGACGGGCCGACGGGCGTGGTGCTACGGCGGCCCGCGGCGTACAAGCCGAGCACGCTCCGGTCGAGCATGTGCCGGATCTGCCTGACTGATCACACCGCGTCGGGGGTGGCGCTTTTCGTCGCGCCCCTGACCGGGGCTGCCGGGCGTAAGGGCAACACCGTCGGCGAGTACCTCTGCGCCGACCTGGCGTGCTCCCTCTACGTGCGGGGCAAACGGCAGCCCAAGATGCGGTTGGTCCGCCGGGAGGAGACGCTGACACTGCAGGAGCGGATCGACCGGACGATGACCAACCTGGCGGCCTTCACCAACCGCATCGCCGCCGGCTGACTCCGGCCGCCCCGCATCTCATCGCACATGACGGGTTAATGGTGCATTCCGGAATAGTTGGGCATACTGCCTATTGTGGCCGGCCTTCCGGTGTGTTCCCGGGCACCAGCAACCAGTTGACGGAGACGAGAGATCGACAGGAGAAGGACCGACGTGTCTGAGCGCGGCAGCGAGAGCGAGAACCCAGCAATCCCCTCCCCGACTCCGACGCCGAGCCGGCCGAGGACGAACCAGGACTGGTGGCCGAACCAGCTGAACCTGCAGGTCCTCCACCAGCACTCGCCCAGGGCCAACCCGATGGGCGAGACGTTCAACTACGCGGAAGAGGTCAAGACCCTCGACGTCGACGCGCTGAAGCGGGACATCTTCGAGGTGATGACGACGTCGCAGGACTGGTGGCCGGCCGACTACGGCCACTACGGGCCGCTCTTCATCCGGATGAGCTGGCACGCCGCCGGCACGTACCGGATCGAGGACGGCCGCGGCGGCGCCGGCGACGGCGCTCAGCGCTTCGCGCCGCTCAACAGCTGGCCGGACAACGCGAACCTCGACAAGGCGCGCAGACTGCTGTGGCCGGTCAAGCAGAAGTACGGGCCGAAGATCTCCTGGGCCGACCTGCTGGTCTTCGCGGGCAACTGCGCCCTGGAGTCGATGGGGTTCAAGACGTTCGGCTTCGGCTTCGGGCGGGATGACGTCTGGGAGCCCGAAGAGATCTTCTGGGGGCCCGAGGACACCTGGCTCGGCGACGAGCGCTACAGCGGTGACCGGGAGCTGGCGGGCCCTCTCGGCGCTGTGCAGATGGGGCTCATCTACGTGAACCCGGAGGGCCCCAACGGCACTCCGGACCCGCTTGCCGCCGCCCGGGACATCCGCGAGACCTTCCGCCGGATGGCGATGAACGACGAGGAGACGGTCGCGCTCATCGCCGGCGGCCACACGTTCGGCAAGACCCACGGTGCCGCCCCGGCCGAGTACGTCGGCCCGGAGCCCGAGGGCGCCCCGCTCGAGGAACAGGGCCTGGGCTGGAAGAACAGCTTCGGCACCGGCAAGGGCGGAGACACGATCACCAGCGGGCTCGAGGGTGCCTGGACACCCACCCCGATCACGTGGGACAACAGCTTCTTCGAGACCCTCTTCGGCCACGAGTGGGAGCTCACCGAGAGCCCGGCCGGCGCGAAGCAGTGGCGGCCGAAGGGCGGTGCCGCGGCCGACGCGGTGCCCGGCGCCCACGACCCCTCGGTCAGGTACGCCCCGATGATGGCGACGACGGACCTCGCGCTGCGGGTCGACCCGATCTACGAGCCGATCTCGCGGCGCTTCATGGCGAACCCGGACCAGTTCGCGGACGCGTTCGCCAGGGCGTGGTACAAGCTGCTGCACCGGGACATGGGGCCGGTCTCGCGATACCTCGGCCCCTGGGTCCCCGAGCCGCAACTGTGGCAGGACCCGGTCCCGCCGGTCGACCACGAGCTGATCGACGCCGGCGACATCGCCGCCCTCAAGCGCACCATCCTGGCCTCGGGACTGTCCGTCTCCCGGCTGGTCGCGACCGCCTGGGCGTCGGCGGCGAGTTTCCGCGGCACCGACATGCGGGGAGGGGCCAACGGCGGGCGGATCCGCCTCGAGCCGCAGAAGAACTGGGAGGTCAACGAGCCGGCCCAGCTCGCCACGGTGCTGCGGACGCTGGAACAGATCCAGCAGGAGTTCAACAGCTCGCAAGCCGGTGGGAAGAAGGTGTCGCTCGCCGACCTGATCGTGCTCGGCGGATGCGCCGCAGTCGAGCAGGCGGCCAGGAACGCCGGGCGTGAGGTCGAGGTCCCGTTCTCGCCCGGGCGCACCGACGCCGCACCGGAGCAGACCGACGTGGAGTCGTTCGCCGTGCTCGAGCCGAGGGCGGACGGGTTCCGCAACTACCTGCGCGCCGGGCAGAAGCTGTCGCCGGAGACCCTGCTGCTGGACCGGGCCAACCTGTTGACCCTGACCGCTCCCGAGATGACGGTGCTCGTCGGCGGCATGCGGGCCCTGAACGCCAACGTGGGGCAGGCACGGCACGGCGTCCTCACCGACCGTCCCGAGGCCTTGACGACCGACTTCTTCGTGAATCTGCTGGACATCGGCACGGAGTGGAAGGCATCCGCCTCGGCCGAGAACGTGTACGAGGGCCGGGATCGGGCCACGGGCGAGGTCCGGTGGACGGCCACCGCCGTCGACCTCGTCTTCGGTGCGAACTCCCAGCTCCGAGCCATCGCGGAGGTCTACGCCAGCCGCGGCGGGCAGGAGAAGTTCGTCCAGGACTTCGTCGCGGCCTGGGTCAAGGTCATGAACCTGGACCGCTTCGACCTCGCCTGACGTGCCAGGGACCGGCGGACCGAGCGCGGCCAGCTCGTGGCCGGTGGTTGACGATGAACGCCCGACAGCGCAGGAAACTCACCTCCCGGCTGATGGCGTCGCTGCAGTGCGACGATCCCCCGGGCCGTGCTCACGGCTCTGCGCAGGGGGGCGGACCCGAACGCGGCAGACCGCGACGGCACCACGCCCCTCTACCGGGCGTCCGTGCAGAACAGGCCCGTGGCTGTGCGGCTCCTCCTACAGGCCGGCGCCGACCCGAACGTCGAGAGCGGGCACGGCGAGGAGGGCACACCGCTGACGGGCGCCGCGGCCTGGGGACACCTCGACGTCGTACGCGAACTCCTCGCGTACGGCGCGGACCCGAGCCGCCGCGAAGACCACGGAAGCGGCCGGTCGCCGCTCGACTGGGCCGTCCGAGGCGGCCACCCCGAAACGGCCGCCCTGCTCGTGGCCGCGGGTGCGGAAATCCCCGTGCCCGTCGGACGCCGCGACGGTTAGCGTACGCGGATGAGCGCACCCCGGAGGACCGGCTCACGCCTGCAGTTCTGCCCGGGTCCGGGCGAGTTCCTCGCTGCGGCCGGTGACCACCTGGCCGCCGACCCGGTCGTCAGCACGGTCGTGGCCGGGGTCGCGCACCGGCTGGCGGCCCAGCAGGCCGATGGGATCGCGCAGCCCGAGCGCGACTGGTGGCTGGTGGTCAGGGATGCCTCGGGTGCGGTCGTCGGTGCCGGAATGCGGACAGCGCCCTTCCCGCCGTACCCGCCGTTCCTGCTGCCGATGCCGGACGAGGCGGCCGTCGCCCTGGCTCACGCCTTGCACGAGCGGGGTGAGGAGGTGCTCGCGGTCAACGGGGCCCTGCCCGCCGCCGAACTGTGTGCCGCCGAGCTGGCCTGCGTCCGCGGCGGCCAGGTCCAGGTCAGCCAGCACACGCGGCTGCACGAACTCGGCGAGCTGGCGTACCCGGCGCCGGCGCCGGGCGGCCTGCGGGTCGCGACCGAGGACGACGTGGACCTGGTCACGGAGTGGTTCGGTGCGTTCATGGGCGACGCCGACGAGCAGGCGGGCCGCCCGCGCGGTGCCAGCGCGGGCGAAGTGCCTGATCGTGCGGAGCTGCGGCGGCGGCTCCGAGCCGGACGGATGTGGTTCTGGGTCGACGAGACCGGGCAGCCGGTGCACCTGACCGGCGCCAACCCACCCTCGTTCGGGGTGGCACGGGTGGGCCCGGTGTACACGCCGCCGGCCCAGCGCGGGCGCGGCTGGGCCAGCAACGCGGTCGCCGAGGTGTCCCGCCGGCTCCAGGCCGAGGGTGCGCGGGTGTGCCTGTTCACCGACCAGGCGAACGCGACCGCGAACAGGATCTACGCCGCCCTCGGCTACCGGCCGGTCGTCGACATGGCCAACCTCGTCATCGTCCGCTGATGCCGAACGCGGCGCGATTGACGCCGGCCCACCGGCAACCGGCGGCGTGCCTCCCCGAACTCCCGGTTACCCCGGAGGCAGGGCTCCGGCCCGGCGGATCTCGCCGGGCCGGAGCCGTTGTGCCGCCGACGGGCCGTGGATCAGCTCGTCGTCACGGATCCGGTGACCTGGCTGTCCCGCACGGTGCCGCCGATGGCGTTCACCGAGCCGTTCACGGCGCTCTCCACGATCGACACCACGGAGGCGTCGGTCGCGGTGACCGAGCCGTTGAGGGTCGAGTTGAAGGTGATCAGGCCCGCGCCCGGCGCGACCTTGGTCGCACCGTTGACGGTCACCCCGTCCAGGCAGGTGATGCCGGACGTGATGTCGAGGCCGCCGTTCTGCCGGTTGCGCAGCACCTTGGTGCAGGCCGGGTAGCTGGGCTGCGTCTGCACGTTCAGCTCACCGAAGGAGATCGCGCGGGCGTTGTTCGTCCGCGGGTCGTCCAGCTTGAGGACGTCGAGGCCCTTCTGAATGTCGTTCGAGTAGATGTATCCGTTGTGGTAGTACGTCGACCAGGCGCCACCGAGGATGCGGCGGGTCTCCGAGAGCGGGCCCCGCTCCCAGTAGGCGATCTCGACCGGGTTGGCCGAGTCGGTGAAGTCGATCACCGAGATGCCGCCCTGGTACCACGCCTGAACCATGACGTCGCGACCCATGGCGGGGATCAGGGAGCCGTTGTGCGCCACGCAGTTCTCCAGCGTGGTGTTCAACCGCGGGATCTTGAAGTAGCTCTTGAAGACGAGCTTGCGGTCGGCACCGGACCCGACGATGTCGTAGATCGCGTCCGCGCCCTGGTTGGTCCGGTAGCTGCTGGTGCAGATAGCGCTGCTGCCGCCGCCGAGCTCGTCGGTGAAGATCACCTTGGTGCCGGCGTTGTTGAACGTGGCCGAGTGCCAGAACGCGAAGTTCGTGTCCCGGACCTGGCTGATGATCCGAGGCGCCTCCCGGTCGGAGATGTCCATCAGGACGCCGTCGCCCATGCAGGCGCCGGCGGCCAGGTCAAGATCCGGGTAGGCGGTGATGTCGTGGCAGCCGCTGGTGGAGTTGGCGCCGGTGCTTCCCGGGAAGAGAACCGGGGTGGCCACCACGGCAGCGCTGGTCGGGTCGTTCACCGGCACCTTGATGATGGAGATCTTGTCGTGTGGCGTCTTGCAGTACGCGGCGGTGCCCGACGGGCTGTACGACTGCACGTAGACGTAGACGCTCTTGCCGTCCTTGCTCGGCACCAGCGTCTGGGTGTGCGAACCGCAGTCGGTCCGGACCGACTTGATGTACCGCGGGTTCGCCTTGTCGCTGATGTCGAAGATCCGCACACCCTCCCAGTGGGCCGGGTTGGCCACGGACCCGATCGCGCTGGTGCAGGAGTCGTTGGTCCGCGGCTGGTCGACCGCGAGGAACAGGAGGTTGCCGAAGACGGACGGGTCGCCCTGCGAGCCGGAGCAGACCACCTGGCTGACCACCTGAGGCGAGGTGGGGTTGCTGACGTCGAAGACGTTGAAGCCCTCGTAGTTGCCGGCGAAGACGTAGTTGCCCTGGAACGCCAGGTCCGAGTTGTACGCCCCCTCGCTGGCGAAGCCGCCGAACTTCGGGATGTTGGCGATCTGCCGGATGTTGGCGGTGCTGGCGATCTCGTCGACGCCCGGGATGGTGTTGGTGGCGGTGACGTCGTTGGCCGCCTCCTCGCCGATGCAGTACTCGGCGAAGTTGTCTCCGGCAGCCCGGAACGATTCGCAGACGTCGGTGGACTCGGTGGCGCTCGCCGGTGCCGCAGCCGCGACGCCGGTGAGGAGAAGAGCGCCTGTGGCGGCAAGGCTGGTGGCCAGCCTTCGGCTCCCTCGTGGGGTTGGTTCGAACATGGATGGACACCCTTCGTCATGGGGTTGAGCAGGGTAGCGGGACGATAACCCGGCGCTCGACACAGGATTGTGACCTGGGTCACACTCAAGCCCCGCCTGCGGTCACGGTTCGGTGAATGTGGTGGGCGCCTGGCGGCGCGTTTACCGCAGGTGAGACCAAATCGAATCTTTTCGCTCCCCGCGATCTCCCGGCGCAGGTCAACGCCGCGTTACGATCCCGGCCATCCTTCGACGGACGGCAGGAGTCGAGTTGTGCTAGGTGTGCGGATCCGGGCTCATTTTGGGCGGTCGCGGGGGATTGTGCTGGCCGAGCTGGTCGTGCTCGCGTTGGTGGCCGTCGGGGTGGCGGCGGTCGCCTGGTGGCCCGACGACCCGCCGAAGCCGGCGGCGACGGGGAACCCGCCGGAATCGCTCGCCCTGCCCGGTCTGCCGGACGCCACCGCACCGGTGCTGATGCCCGGGGCCCCCGGTGAGCCGGCGAAGACCCTTGCGGCCAACGAGGTGTCGCCCCTACCGCGCCGGTCGCACAACAACGCCGACATCCGGTTCGTGACGATGATGATTCCGCATCACGAGCAGGCGCTCGTGATGGCCAGGCTGGTGGCGGACCGGGGAGAGAACCCGCAGCTCAAGATCATCGCTGACCGGATCCTGGCGGCCCAGGAACCGGAGATCAAGACCCTGGAGACCTGGCTGACAGACCGGGGCCTGGACCGGAACTCCGGCGGTCGCCACCAGCACGGCATGGCCGGCATGCAGTCGGCGGAGGCAATGGACCGGCTTGCCGGCGCCCGGGGCGCCGAGTTCGACCGGATGTTCGTCGCCATGATGGTGGAGCACCATCAGGGTGCGATCGACATGGCGAGCGAGGTGCTGGCGATCGGAGTCGACGGCATCATCAACGAGATGGCCAGCAGCGTCATCGCGGAGCAGAGCGCTGAGATCAACCGGATGCGCGAGGCACTGGGCACCACGAAGTAGGCCCGCTGGTCCGAGGAACATCCTCCCTCCGGGATCCCGTCGGGCTCTCGTGGTGGCTGACCTGCCGCGCGGCGAGTTGTGTGAGCCGTTCGTGGGCGTACTCGCAGATGACCGCGTGCTCGTACACGGCCCGGGGTACGTCGAGCCTGCTGTCCACTCGTACCACCGTGGTGCCGGGGCGCCAGCGCAGGAACGTCGGGTCTCCCGGCCCCCGCACCGGAATCAATGAGCGAGGTGCGGCCTGCGCCAAATCCGGTTGTCGGCCCGGCCAGGACCGGGCGAGGATGAGCGCCGTGGGCCGGACGAGGATGCACGCCGACGAGGTGGAGACCGGCAGCGACCTGGTCCGGCGGCTGCTCGCCGGCCAGTTCCCGCACTGGGCCGGCCTGCCGATCCGGTTGGTCCCCTCGTACGGCACCGACCACGACATCTACCGGCTCGGCGAGGACCTGGCGGTCCGGCTGCCCCGGATCGGCTGGGCCACCACGCAGGCCGCGCGGGAGGCCGAGTGGCTCCCCCGACTGGCCCCACACCTGCCGCTCGCCCTGCCCGTTCCGCTGGCCACGGGGCAGCCCGCCGAGGGCTACCCCTTCGACTGGTCGGTGTACGAGTGGCTGCCCGGCGAGAACGCCAACGGGACCATCGACGACCTGGACCAGGCGGCGGTCGACCTGGCCGCGTTCATCGCCGCGCTGCAACGGATCGACACCACCGGCGCGTTCCCGCGGCCACCCCGCGGCCGGGGCTGCGACCTGGCCGAGCTCGATGAGGGCGTACGCCGGGCGGTGGCGCAGCTCGGTGACCGCGTCGACGGCGCCGCGACGCTGCGCGCCTGGCAGGATTCGTTGGACGTCCCGGCGTGGGGCCGGCCGGGAGTGTGGGTCCACGGGGACCTGTTGCCCGGCAACCTGCTGGTCGTGAAGGGTCGCCTGTCCGCGATCATCGACTTCGGCGGTCTCAACGTCGGCGACCCGGCCTGCGACCTGCAGCCGGCCTGGAACGTCTTCTCCGGCCCCAGCCGGCAGCGATTCCGCGCCGAACTGGCCGTGGACGATGCCACCTGGCTGCGCGGACGCGGGTGGGCGCTGCTCCAGGCGGTGATTGCGTTGCCGTACTACTGGGACACCAACCCGGGGATCGTCCGCCAGACGTCGCATGCGCTGAGCGAGGTGCTCGCCGAGGCCGAGGGCCGGCCCACCGCCGCCCGGCGGGCGTGATCACCATCTGATCGACGGAGACACTTCACCGACCGGCCCGGGCGGCCCGGGCGGCCCGCGCTGCCGCCCGGCCTCGCCACCATGAACGTACGCCGAGCCCGATCAACGCCGCGGAGACGAGGCCCGGCCCGCAGTGGACCAGCAGCACGCCGGCCAGACTCGGGCCGCCCCAGTCCAGCCGGTAGCTGGCCGGATCGGTCACGTCGATCACGAACGGCTCGGCGGCTGCTCGAGCGATCAGATAGAGCCCGAGCAGCATCCCGAAACCGGCAAGAATCTTCTTCACGCGCTCGACGGTGGGAAACGGCTCCACTGATTCGCGTCACTCCCCGGTATCATCCTCGCCCTCGTACCCGGGTGGGGTCACCGCGGATGGGCATTTTCAGGTGAGGCGGTGGTTGAGGGCGGTGTGGCGGCGGCCGGCGCCGACGGTGCGGACGGCGGCGGCGAGGGCGCGGCGGGAGCCGACGAGGACGACGAGTTGCCGGGCGCGGGTGACGGCGGTGTAGAGCAGGTTGCGTTGCAACATCATCCACGCGCTGGTGGTCAGGGGGATGACGACGGCGGGGTACTCGGAGCCCTGGGAACGGTGGATGGTCATGGCGTAGGCGTGCGCGAGTTCGTCGAGCTCGTCGAAGTCGTAGTCGATGTTCTCGTCCTCGTCGGTGCGTACGGTGAGCGCCTGGTCCTCGGGAGAGAGCGCGGTGACGATGCCGAGGGTGCCGTTGAAGACGCCGGACTGGCCCTTGTCGTAGTTGTTGCGGATCTGGGTGACCTTGTCGCCGACGCGGAACACCCGCCCACCCGCGCGCCGCTCGGGCTGCCCCTCCCGGTGCGGGGTGAGTTGTTGTTGCAGCAGCGTGTTGAGGGCGCCGGCGCCGGCGGGACCACGGTGCATGGGAGTGAGGACCTGCACGTCCCGGCGGGGGTCGAGGCCGAACTTCGCGGGGACGCGGGTGCAGGCGACGTCGACGGTGAGGGCGGCGGTGGCGTCGGTGTCGTCGCAGGCGAACAGGAAGAAGTCCGGCAGGCCCTGGAGGAGGGGCGGGCGGCCGGCGTTGATCCGGTGGGCGTTGGTGACGACGCCGGACTGGGCGGCCTGGCGGAAGATCTGCGTCAACCGCACCCGCGGGATGGCGGGGGCGGCGAGCAGGTCGCGCAGCACCTCGCCGGCGCCGACGGAGGGAAGCTGGTCGACGTCGCCGACGAGGAGCAGATGGGCGCCGGGTGGGACGGCCTTGACGAGCTTGTTCGCGAGGATCAGGTCGAGCATGGAGGCCTCGTCGACGACGAGGAGGTCGACGTCGAGGGGGTTGTCCCGATCGTGGGAGGGTTCGCCGCCGGGGCGTAGCTGCAGCAGCCGGTGCACGGTGGCGGCGGGGTGGCCGGTCAGTTCCGAAAGGCGCCTGGCGGCGCGGCCGGTCGGCGCGACGAGAGTGACCTTGGCTTGCTTGGCGGCGGCGAGCTCGACGATCGAGCGGACGGTGAAGCTCTTGCCGCAGCCCGGCCCGCCCGTGAGCACCGCGACCTTCGAGGTGAGCGCGAGGCGGACGGCTTGTTCCTGCTCGGGGGCCAGGTCCGCGCCGGTGCGCGCCTTCAGCCAGGTCAGGGCCCTGCCCCAGTCGACGGTCGCAAAGTGGGGCAGCCGATCGGCCCGGTCATGGAGCAGGCGTAGCAGGGAGTTGGCGAGGGACCGCTCGGCGCGGTGGAACGGCACCAGGTACACCGCCTGCACCGGCTCGCCGTCGCCGCCGGTCAACGTCTCGCGGACGACACCCTCGTCGGTGACCAGGTCGGCGAGGCAGCGGGCGACGAGGTCGCCGGGCACGTCGAGGATCTTCGTGGCGTCGGCGACCAGCTGCGGTTCGGGCAGGTAGCAGTGCCCGTCGTCGGTGGCCTCGGACAGGGTGTACTGCAGGCCCGCCATGATCCGCTGCGGGCTGTCATGGGGGATCCCGACGGCTTGGGCGATCGTGTCGGCGGTCTTGAAGCCGATGCCCCACACGTCCGCGGCCAGCCGATACGGCTCCTTCGACACGACATCGACGGACGCGTCGCCGTACTGCTTGTAGATCCGCACCGCCAGGGACGTCGACACGCCGACGCCCTGCAGGAAGACCATCACCTCCTTGACGGCCTTCTGCTCCGCCCACGCCGCGGTGATCTTCGCGGTGCGTTTCGGCCCCAACCCGGGCACCTCCACCAGCCGGGCGGGTTCCTCCTCGATCACGCGCAGCGTGTCCAGCCCGAAGTGCGCCACGATCCGCTCGGCGAACACCGGCCCGATGCCCTTGACCAGACCGGAGCCGAGGTAGCGCCGGATGCCCTGGATGGTGGCCGGCAGCACGGTGGTGTAGGAGTCGACCTCGAACTGCCGGCCGTACTTCGGGTGCGAGGACCAGCGCCCGCGCAGCCGCAGGCTCTCCCCCGGCTGCGCGCCCAACAACGCACCGACCACCGTCAACAGGTCGGAACCGCGGTCGGTGGCGACGCGGGCGACGGTGTAACCCGTCTCCTCGTTGACGTAGGTCAACCGCTCCAGCACCGCGTCGAGCACGGCCAGGGGCGGACGAGCGGGACCGGTCATCGGGCCATGATGCCGCTTCGGTCGTCCCCCCGACACCGCGGCCCCGGCGCGGGTGACCGGCATGGTCGCGCGGAGGTCACGCCGGGCCCGGATGCCGATCCTGGGTCGCCTGATGAATTCCGGGAGGCCGTCCGCCCGTCAAAGGCCCGGGAAATAACTCACCGCCCGACGCAACGCATTCAACGTTCGCGGCGTCTCTACAAGAGACGGTCGAGGTGGACCGCTCGAAGGACGGGGAGGCAATGCGAAGAAGCAGAAGAATGTCGTTGGCCGGCGGGATCGTCGCTGCGGTGCTGGTGGCAGCGCCCGGCGCCGCAGTCGCCGAGCAGAAGACCGCACCACAGGCGGTCAAGCGGGCACCCGCCACCGCCGAGGCGCGGACGGTGTCGCTGATCACGGGCGACCGGGTGACCGTGTTCGGCGACGGCCGCGTCAGCGTCGCGCCGCGTAAGGGTGTCACCTTCCACAGCTACCGGACCGGGGATCACCGGTACGTCATCCCGTCCGACGCGGTGCCGCTGCTGCGGGCGGACCGGCTCGACCGGCGGCTGTTCGACCTGACCGAACTGCTCGCGGCGCAGGCCGCGCGCCCGTCGTCGATGCGGCTTATCGTCTCCGGCGCCGCCACCGCGCCCGGCCTGTCGCCGCAGCGGCGGCTGCCCGCCGTGCGGGGCTTCACCGCCGAGGCACCCACCGACTCGCTCGCGTCCCGCTGGCAGGCGACCCGCACCAAGCTGACCGCGGGCAAGATCTGGCTCGACGCCGTACGCGAGCCGGCGCTGGACCAGAGCGTCCCCCTGATCGGCGCGCCGGCGGCCTGGTCGGCCGGCTTCGACGGCACCGGGGTGCGTGTCGCGGTGCTCGACACGGGCATCGACGCCGCCCATCCTGACCTGGCCGGCAAGGTGTCGGCGCGACAGAACTTCACCGAGGGCGCCGAGGACGACCGCGACCGCGTCGGCCACGGCACCCACGTCGCCTCCACCATCGCGGGCAGCGGCGCCGGCTCCGGCGGGAAGTACAAGGGCGCCGCCCCCGGCGCGTCCCTGCTCGACGGCAAGGTCTGCGTCCAGTTCGGCTGCCTGGAGTCCTGGATCGTGGCCGGCATGCAGTGGGCCGCCGAGTCCGGGGCGAACGTCGTCAACATGAGCCTCGGCGGGCCGAACAGCCCCGAGGTCGACCCGCTCGAGGAAGCCGTCAACAGCCTCACCGCACGGCACGGCACGCTGTTCGTCATCGCGGCGGGCAACGACGGCGCGGAAGAGACCGTCGGCTCCCCGGCGACCGCCGAGGCGGCGCTGGCCGTCGCGGCGTTCACCAAGTCCGACGAGCTCGCCGAGTTCTCCAGCCGGGGCCCCAGCGCCGACGGCTGGGCGGTGAAGCCCGAGATCGCCGCACCCGGCGTCGACATCGTCGCGGCCCGCAGCAAGGACGGCTTCCTCGGCGAACCGGGTCAGCTGTACATGCCGCTGAACGGCACGTCGATGGCGACCCCGCACGTCGCGGGCGCGGCCGCGCTGCTCCGCCAGGCGCACCCGCAGTGGGCCGCCGCGCAGCTCAAGGCGGCGCTCATGGCTTCGGCCAAGCCGTCCAGCGGCGTCGGCGTGTTCGCGCAGGGCGCGGGCCGGGTGGACGTGGCCCGCGCGATCACCCAGCAGGTCACGACCACGCCGACGTCGGTGACGTTCGGGTTGCAGGAGTGGCCGCACGACGAGGACGAGGTGCGCAGCAGCACCATCACGTACCACAACAGCGGTGGCGCCGCGGTGACCCTGCGGCTCGCGCTGACCACGGCCGCGCCGGCCGGGATCTTCTCGCTCAGCGCCGACACGGTGACCGTGCCGGCCGGCGGGCAGTCCTCGGTGACGCTGACCGCCGACACCCGCCAGGGTGGTGACGTGACCGGCGGCCTCGGCGGCCAGGTCACCGCGACCGCGGCGGGCGTCTCGGTGCAGACGCCCTTCGGCGTCGTACGCGAGGAGCTCAAGTACCCGGTGAAGGTCACCGCGACCGAGCGCGACGGCGACCCGGCCGACGACGCGTTCACGGTGCTTCTGCGCAAGAGCGACTACCGGGAGTACCTGGTCTTCGGCGCGAGCAGCGACCTGCGCCTGCCTCCGGGCGAGTACTTCGCGTTCAGCTGGGTGGGCGAGGAGAGCGGGGACGGCTACAGCACCTCGCAGCTGATGTATCCGAAGCTGTCCGTCAGCGGGCCGGAGACGGTGTCGATGGACGCCCGCGGCGCGAAGGGCTTCGACGTGACGGTGCCCGACCCGAACGCGGTGCCGCTGCTGGCCTCGCTCGACGCGCACTACGCCGAGGGCACGGGCTTCAGCATCGACGTCGGGGCCGCCGGCGACGGCTTCGCCTCGGTATTCAGCAAGCTGGTCGGTCCCAAGCCGGCGAAGGGCCTGAGCTCGCAGCTCAGCGGCACGCTGGCCGAGATGGACGAGGAGGGTGGCCTGTCGGGCTCCCCGTTCGTCTACAACGTCGGCTGGCACAGTCGGAACGGCCTGCTCGGCGGGCTGGTCAAGCACCTGCGGCCGGAGGACTTCGCCACGGTGCAGGCCTCGCACGCGGCCGTGGTGAAGGGCACGAACGGCGTGAAGCTGTCCTTCTTCGTACCACCTGGCAGCGGTGGCGGCTGGGCGGTCGGCTGGGCCACTCCGCTCCCGTTCACCCGCACCGAACTCTACGCGGGTGACGCGCCGTGGCAGAACGAGTTGATCGTGGAGCTGCCGGCCGAGGGCGACGAGTGGCCGGAGACGCTGGCCGACCAGGGCGGGCTGGCCACCACCTACCGCGCCGGGCGCACCTACCACGAGCAGTGGAACAAGGGTGTGTTCGGGCCGAGCGTGGCGCCGTTCCACTCCGGTGCCGTGCCGGCGCTGCGCGAGGGCGACCTCATGTCCATCTCGCCCGGGCTGCTCGGCGACGGCCAGGGCCGGGCCGGCTTCGGGCAGATCACCTCGGGCCACGGGGCGCTCTACCGCAACGGCGAGCTGGTCGCCGAGTCCGGTCAGGGCCCGTTCGCGTACGCCGAGGACGTGGACCCGGCCGCCGCGACGTTCCGCTTCGACGGCAGCCTGGAGCGCGACTCGCGCCTGACCACCAAGCTGTCGGTGAGCTGGACGTTCCGCTCGGCGCACACCGACACGCTCAAGGCGCTGCCGCTGACCGCGGTCAGCTTCGCGCCGCCGCTCGACGACCACAACGTCGGCAAGGCCGGTGGCGTGGGTGTCTACCCGGTGACGATCACCCAGACCGAGGGCTCGGGGCCGGTGGTCAAGCTGGCCGTGCAGGCGTCGTACGACGACGGGAAGACCTGGACGACGGTGCCGGCGCAGAAGCGCGGTGGGTCGTGGCAGGTCCAGGTTCCGCACCCGAAGGCGGGCGGCTTCGTGTCGCTCAAGGCGTCGGGAGCGGACGCGAAGGGCAACACCTTCGACCAGACCGTCATCCGGGCGTACGAGCTGCGCTGATCGCCGGATGAAGAGGTGCCCCGGCGACCGTGGTCGCCGGGGCACCTTCCTTTCCGGGTCCAGCTCCGGACAGTGTGCGGTCGTCGGGTCAGTCCCGGCCGACGGCGCGGCCGATCGCCGCTTCCACCCCGCCGATCCGGTCCGCGAGCAGGCCGAGCGCCCCCACCGCGCGGTCGACCGGGTCGTCCGAGGCGCCACCGAGCGCTCGGGCCCGCTGGAACCCCGCCTTCACCTCGGCCCACCGCCGCGCCTGGGCCGGCGTCAGCCGGCCCCGCAGCTCGGCGAGTTTGAGCAGGTTGGCCTCCGCGCCGGAGGCCAGGGTCTGCGCCTCGGCCAGGTAGTGGTCGTCGATGACCGCCTCCAGCTCGTCGTCGGTGAGCACCGGGACGATCCGCTCGGCGAGCTTGTTCATGTTGCGGTACGAGCCCTGCAGCTGGAACGGCGGCTCGGTGCGGGCGTCGTCCGACTGGGCGGCGGAGGCGATGTACGCCTGGTTGTTGGCCAGCACCACCCGCTGTACCCGCAGCAGCTTGCGCAGCACCGCGATGATCTGCTCCAGCTCCACCGGCGAGTACGGGTGGGCGAGCTTGTCCGCCCGGGCCGTGTCGTCGCCGCGCGCCATCCGGACCAGCAGCTCGACGTCGCCCCGGTCCCGCCCGGCGAGCGGCGCCAGGACCGGGTTCGAGGTGAGCGCGTTCTCCAGGTAACTGAGCGCGAACACCTCCTCCCGGCCGGAGAGGACGTCGCCGAGGTTCCACACGTCGGCCCGGTTGGCGAGCATGTCCGGCACCCGGAACCGCTGCCCCGACTCGGTGTACGGGTTGCCGGCCATGCACACCGCGAACCGCTTGCCGCGCAGGTCGTACGTGCGGGTCCGGCCCGCCCAGACCCCCTCCATCCGGCGCTGCCCGTCGCAGAGCGGGATGAACTTCTGCAGCAGCTCCGGGGAGGTGTGCTGAATGTCGTCGAGGTAGAGCAGGACGTTGTTGCCCAGCTCGAGGGCGAAGGAGATCTTCTCCACCTCCTGCCGGGCGGTCGCGTCGGGCGCCTGCGCCGGGTCGAGCGAGGTGACCGCCGCGCCCAGGGCCGGCCCGTTGACCTTCACGAAGACCAGCCCGAGCCGGCTGGCCACGTACTCCATCAGGGTGGTCTTGCCGTAGCCGGGCGGCGAGATCAGCAGGAGCAGGCCGGACTGGTCCACCCGTTTGGCGTCACCGGTCGCGCCGAGCTGCCGGGCCAGGTTGTCGCCGATCAGCGGCAGGTAGACCTCGTCGAGGAGACGGTTGCGCACGAAGCCGCTCATGACGTTCGGCCGGTACTCCGCCAGCCGCAACCGGTCCCGCTCGGCCGCCACCAGTGCGTTGCGCCGGCGCTGGTAGTCCCGGTACGCCGGCACCAGCTCGGTGCGGAATCGGCGGGTGCGGGCCAGCGTCTCGTCCAGGCGCAGCGTGATCGCCGACCCGTCGATCCGCGGGTGCGCGCCGAGCAGCCCGCCGACCGTCTCGGACATGCTCGCTGTCGCCTCGTGCCGGGGCAGCTCCGCGCCGCACAGCTCGACGGCGACCGCCTCCGGCAGGTCGTACCCGGACAGCGAGCCGGCGTCGGTGGCGAGGAAGGCGGTCAGCCACGCCTCGACGAGCTGGTGCCGGCTCGCCAGGTCGCCGTCGAGCGCCCGCAGGTCGTCGTCGAACTCCCGCGCCGACGGCGACCGCGGGCCGCCGAGGGCACGCCGGAACCGGTCGAGCAGGGCGCGGGCCGCGGCGCCGGTGACGAAGCCGGCGGGCCGCTGGGACAGTTCCTCGAAGAGGTACTCGCCGGCCAGCTCGGCCTCGCCGGCCGGCCCGGTCAGCCCGGCGTCCCGCAGGAACCGGCCGATCTCGGCGGCCAGCTCGGCGTGCAGCCGGTCGATCGCGTCACCGGCCGGCCGGGGCCCGGCCCCGGCGGCCGCGCCGGCCGGCGCGGAGTCGACGGTGCCCTCGCCGGCTGGCGCGGAGTCGACGGCGGGCGGCGACGGCGGGCGGCCGAAGCGCGCCCGGGACCGGGCCAGCGACGCGGCCCGCGCCGTCCACGAGCGCCGGGCCGGCTCGTCGGTGCCGAACCGCCAGAACAGCTGCGCCGCGGCCCGGGCCGCGGGCGGGTAGCGCAGCAGCCCGGCACCGGCGTGCAGGCGCAGCAGCGCCCGCAGGATCGCGGTGGCGTCGTGGTCGTGGACGCCGCCCTCGTAGCCCTCGTCGTAGCGGGCCTCGGCGCATCGGCGGACCAGCGTACGCAGCTCGCCCGGGTCGACGGCCGCCGCGTGCAGCCCGTCCACGGTGAGCCCGGCCCAGCCTGCCTCGGCGTCGGCCAGGATCGAGGTGGCCAGGTACTCCGCGCGGTAGACCCGCGGCGACTCCGAGACCAGCAGTTGATCCCAGAACCGGCGGGTGCGCTGGAACTCCTCGTCGCGGATCGGGGCGCGGTAGTCGGTGCCGGTCACCGCGACCGACAACCGGCCGTCGTGCGGGACCACGGCCACGTCGAGGGGCTGGGTGTTGACGGCGAACCGGTGCCGGCCCAACCGGATCGTCTCGCCGCCGTCGGCGTACAGGTCGAGTCGGTCGCGCAGCCCGCGGGCGGCCTCCTGGCGGGTGGCGCGGATCCGCCCGTCCAGCTCCTCGGCCCGGACCTGGTCGCCGAGCGTACGCAGCTCGTCGACGACCGCGCGCAGCTTGCCCACCATCGGGTCGGCCGCGAAGTACGTGTTGATCTCGTCGAGTGACTCCAGCGTGGCGACCCGACGCCGCACGCTGACCAGGATGCGGTCCGCCGAGGAGACCAGCCGGTCGGCGCGGCGTGCCCGCTCGTCGAGCAGCGCCTGCTTGCGTGACGAGAACGCCTCGTAGATCTCGGTCCGCCGGGTGGCCAGTTCGGCGAGGAAGTCGTCGAACTCGCCGAACCGGGACTCCAGGTCCTCCACCCGCAGCAGCAGCCGGCCGAGCTGCTCGTCGCAGCGCTCGGCGGTGTCGGCCGCCGCCAGCGCCCCGGTCACCGCTTGTCCGAGCAGCGCGAACTCGGCGGCGAACCCCGCCCTGCCCTCGACCTCCAGCAGCTCCCGGCGGCGCTTGTCGAGCACGGCGCGGGCCCGGTTCACCCTGCCGAGCACCTCGCCGACCCGGGCCAGGATGCCGGTACGGACGGTCGCGTCGGCGATCTCCAGCCCGCCCACCACGTCGGTGATGGTCTGCAGGCCCTCGGCGCGCCCGGTCAGCGCGTCCCGGAGCGGCACCGCCTCGGCCACCGTCCCGATGGCGGCAGCCTGCCCGGCGAGCGGGTCCACCGCATCCTGGTAGCCGGCGAACGCGTCGTCCCGGCGCAGGAACTCCACCGCCCGGCGGCCGGCGGCGGCCAGTTCCTCGTCGAGCCGCGCCGCCAGCTCGGCGACCCGCTCGTGGTCGACGTACCGCAGCTCCCGCAGGGTCTCCAGGTGGCCGCGCGCCTGGCGCAGCCCGCCCAGCTGCGTCACCCAGTCGTCGGCGGAGAGCGGTGCCTCGCCCCGGGCACGGCGGGCCAGTGAGGCGATCCGGGCGGCGCTCTCGTCGAGCGCGCTGCGCGCCTGCTCGGTCAACGCCCGGACCTTCTCGTACTCGTCGAGGACCGCGACTGCGGTGCGGCGCAGCTCGGCCAGCGGGGCGAGCAGGTCACCGAGGTCAACGTCGGCGAGCCAGTGGTAGTGGTCCACGATGCGGGCGCAGGCGGCGATCAGCGCCTCGTAGACCCCGGAGGCCGGGGCGGCGCCGTCGACCATCCGGGCGACCGAGAGGCAGTCGGAGATGCCCCGGACGAGATCGGCGTTGCCGACCCGTTCCAGCGGGCCGGTCCCGGCGGGCTGCGCGGCGGCGTACGCGTCCGAGACGTACGGTGTCTGCCAGATCTGCATCGGATGGACCCGGGTCGGCTCCTCGGAGGTGGCTCGGAACACCACCAGGGTGCCGTCGTCGAAGAGCGAGAAGCCGTGGCACGGGATCGGCGTCGCCACCTCCTTGCGGATGGCGTTGTACGGCAGCAGCAGCGAGCGTCCCTCGGCCCGGGCGTGGAAGACGTAGAGGACGTCCTCGCCGTTGGGCGAGCGGATGACCCGTTCGAACTCCAGGCTGGCGACGTCGGTGTCGAAGGTACGGGTGACCCCGGTGGCCAGGTGGTAGCCGCCGGGGAAGATGATCCCGTGGTCCTCGGGCAGCCGCTGGCAGGCCGGCCCGATCCCGTCGAGCCGGACCACCTCCCGGGTCAGGGTGTTGAAGACCAGGTGCCGCCACTCGGTCTCCTTGTACGGCCGCATCCTGAGCAGGATCAGTGGCCCGACCCGTGCCCAGCTGACGTCGGCGTCGGCCAGGCTCTGCAACGGCTCGTCCACCGGCTCGCTGTAGATGCCCTCGCCGGTCTCGGTGTTGTTCTCCACCTTGACCGTCAGGGTGCCGCCGACCGTCTCGACGAAGACCTCGTCCTGGATGGAGATGTGCGGGTACCGGCCCGGGACGTGGTCCTCCCGGGTGGTCTCGATCCACTCGAAGTCGTGCGTCGGTGGAAAGACGTGCTCCCGCTCGCCCCGGTTGTCGAGGTACTCGACGCTGCCGTCGGTGCCGATCCGCCAGCGCAGCACCCGGATGTCCTCGACCCGCGGGCCGGTCTGGAACACTGCCAGCAGCCGGCCGTCGAGGCGGCGCAACTGCAACAGCCGGGCCTGCCGGTAGTAGCGGTACAGCTCGCCGAAGTCGCGCAGGAACTGCGGGTCGCGCAGCAGCCCGGGCAGCTCGTCCGCGCCGGCCGGGGCGAACCGGAAGACGTCTCCGTCGGTGCCGGTGTCGCGGGTGAAGCGGTGCAGCGAGAAGACGTCGTCGACCGTCGTCTCGGGTTTGAGACCGATGAAGACGTTGTAGCCGAAGAGCATCAGACCGCCGACCGAGACGATGTCCCGCGGCACGCAGTTGTGCCCGGTGCGGATCCGCTCGGTGCTCAGCAGGCGCAGCTCGGCGCTGCCGAAGACCTCCAGCCGCCGGACGTTCAGTGCCTCCGCCCGCCGGGCCAGCTCGGCGGCCTGCCCGAGCAGCCGGTTCCGCAGCACGTCGTAGCTGCCGGCGTCCAGCCCCACGCCGGCGTCCGTGCCGCCGGCCGCCGCGTCCCGGGCCGCCGGGTTTCCGGTCGCCGCCTTTCCGGTGGCCGCCGGGCTCGCCGGGGTGCCGGCCCCGCCCGGGGTGGGCGCGGCCGGACCGGCCCCGGCGCGGACGGCGCCGGAGCCGGTCACCCGCTCACTCACCGGCGCGCTGCCGCGGACCGGCCAGGGCGGCCAGCGGGGTGTCCGCCACGCCGAGGCGCTGTGCGGCCTTCAACAGCTCCTGCAGCTTGCCCTGGTCGGCCCCGCCGGAGCGCATCTGCTGCGCAAGGAACGCGGAAAGGGTGAGGTTCTGCACGTCGCCGGTGTTCAGGGAGCTGAGCATCCGGGTCAGGTCGTCGGTGAAGCTGGCGGTGCCGTCCCGCCACGGGCGGGTGAGGTCCCGGGCCACCTCGGAGTGGGCGACGAAACCGTCCACGCTCTTGCCAAACGAGATCGAGTTGAGCAGGCGGTCGAAGAAGACGCTGTCCCCACCGACGATGTCGATGTTCGCCTTCTCCAGGCCGGTGGAGACCACCTTCGCCTGCGCCTCGGCGACCTGCCGCTGGGCGTCCAGCCCGGCCAGGCGTACCTCCTTCTCCAGCTCGAGCCGCAGCCGGTACTCCTCGTGCTCCCGGGTGGCGTCGTCCAGGGCGGCCATCGCGGCGGCCTTGTCGGTGAGGCCCTCGGCCTCGCCCTTCAGCTTCTCGCGTACCGCCTCGGCGGCGATCAGCGCCTTCTCCCGGTCGACGGCGGCCTGCGCCCGGCCGACCTTCTCGATCGCCTCGGCGCTGCGCTCGCGTACCTGCACCTCGGCCAGCCCGGCGGCCGCGGCCTCGGCCTGGAGCCCCTCGGCCAGCCGGATCTTCGCCCGGGCGTCCAGCTCGGCGGCCTGCTGCCGCGCCTCGGCGAGCACCAGCTCCTCGCGGGCCCTGAACTTGGCCGCCGCCTCGCCGGCCTCCGCCGCCTTGATGTCCTTGACCAGGTTCTCCTGGGCCTCGGCCTCGGCCTGGATCACCACCGCCTGGCGGGTACGCTCCGCCTCCTCGACCACCCGCAGGCGCTTGATGTTCTCCTCCTGCTCGGCGACGGTCTTCTCCACCGCGATCCGCTCGCGGATCACCTCGGCCATCGCCCGCTTCTCCGCCTCGACCTCCTTGTCCTTGGCGATCGTGCTCAGCGAGGTCTCCCGCTCGCGGCTGATCACCTCCAGCAGGCGGTCCTTCTCGATCCGCTCGCTCTCGATCGCGATGACCCGCTCCCGGTTCTTCTCCGCGACCGCGATCTCCCGGGCCCGGTTCTCGTGCTGGACGCCCAGCTGCTCGTCGGTGCGGATGTTCGCCGTCTCGGCCCGCAGCCGCTCCTCCGCCCGGACCCGGGTGATCTCCGCTTCCTCGCGGGCGCGCACCGTCTCGACCTCCCGGCGCTGCTTGGCCTCGGCGTCCGCCTGGCGTCGCTCCAGCTCCAGGATCGCCTCCCGAGCCTCGACGTTCTGGCGGGTGATCTCCTTCTCCTCGCCGCGCCGGAACTCGTTGGTCCGGACGTGCTCGATCGCGGTCAGTTCGGTGATCTTGCGGATGCCCTGGGCGTCGAGGATGTTCGCCGCGTCCAGCTGGGACATCGGCGTCTGCTCCAGGAAGTCGATCGCCGCGTCCTCCAGGCTGTAACCGTTGAGGTCGGTGCCGATCACCCGGATGATCTGGTCCCGGAACTCGTCGCGCTTGGTGTAGAGGTCGACGAAGTCGAGCTGCTTGCCGACGGTCTTCAGCGCCTCGGAGAACTTGGCGTTGAACAGCTCCTGCAGGGTCTCGCGGTCGCTGGCCCGGGTGGTGCCGATCGCCTGGGCCACCTTGATCACATCCTCGATCGTCTTGTTGACCCGCACGAAGAACGTGATTCGGATGTCGGCCCGGATGTTGTCCCGGCAGATCAGGCCCTCGTGGCCGGTGCGTTCGATCTCGATGGTCTTGACCGAGATGTCCATGACCTCGGCCTTGTGCAGCACGGGCAGCACGACCGCGCCGGTGAACGTGACGTCGACCCGACGGACCTTCGACACGATCAGCGCCTTGCCCTGCTCGACCTTCCGGAACAGGCGGCTGATCAGGAAGATCACGCCCAGGACGACGAGGAGGAGGACGGCGAGCAGTACGCCGATCCCGGTGGCGATGACATCCATGGCTGAGTGCGCGGGTCGGTCCGACGGTGTGGCGGACCCTCGCCGCGCGACCTCCTTTCAAGGACGGGGCAGCGGGGAACGGGCCGGGCGGCGGGGGTGTCCGTCCGGCGTGGATCGAGAGGTTCGCTCGCCGTCGCGGCGGGCAGTCACGGACGACGTCTAGGTCGGCGCGTGGCGGGAAGGGTCGAGACCGGCGGCGAAGTCCGCGGGTGTCACCCAGAAGAACTCGCCCTCGACGTCATAGTCGTAGATGACGGCTTGATCGCCGGCGTGCAGCGGCTCGGCGCCGGGCTGGCGCACCTGCACGATCGCCGAGGAGCCGTCGGCCGCGGCAACCTCCGCCTGACCGAAGTCGGCGGTCACCCGGCCGGTGCGGACGGTGCAGAGGCTACCGACGAAGGCGTGCCGGCTGGACTCCGTACCGGCCGGGAAGAGGCGACCCAGCGGCACGGCGGCCAGCCGGGTCACCAGCCAGGCAGACAGCGCGGCCACCAGCAGCACCCCGACCGACACCGCGATCCGGGCCACCGCACCGAGACCGAGGCCGTCGAGCAGCGCGGTGCCCGCCAGGCTGACGAACCAGGCCACCGCGACGAGCAGCGAGAACACGACCGCACTGGGCAGTCCGCCGAGCCCGAGGCCGGCGAGTATGCCACCGGGCACCCCGTCGAGGTCGAGGTCGTCGCCGAAGTCCAGCACGCCGGTCAGCACGAGCAGCCAGTAGCCGACCACGACCAGCAGCAGGAAGCTGAAGAGCACCGTCGGGAAGCTGAGTGCCGTACCAAAGAACTCGGCCACCGCGCCCCCTCTCCGTGCCCGTCGGGCCGTACGCCGGCAGGCACGATGATCGTGTCACGAGGTGTCAATGGCCGACAGAGCCGGCGGGACGAGGTCGCGGCCTGCGCCATTGGGCTCACGATCGCCAGCACTCACCCGTTTCCGGGCAGTGGTGGAGGTCGGTCGGGCACCAACGGAGCCGAGGTATGGCCACTCGGCCGACCGCCCAGGCCTTCCGGTCAGCGCCGAGATTGGGCAGGATGATCCGGCATGAAAGCACTGCGTCGCACCCTGGCCGCGATCGTCGCGACAACGTTCGCGCTGGTCGCCACCACCTCGCCCGCAGCCGCCATCACCGGCGGCGAACCCGACGGCAACCGGCACCCCAACGTCGGGCTGATCATGTTCTACGACCAGACGGGCCGCTACCGCTGCTCGGCCACCCTCGTCTCGCCGACCATGCTGCTCACGGCCGCGCACTGCACCCAGGGCACGGTCGGCAAGACGCTGGTCACCTTCGACTCGGTCATCGCCGAGGCGCCGCCGAGCCCGTTCCCGGTGGCCGCGAACCCGAGCGCCGGCTACACGGCCCAGGAACTCGCCGCGGCGGGTTACCTGTCCGGCACGGCGCACACCCACCCGCAGTACTCGGACTTCACCGACATGGACAACTGGAACGACGTCGGTGTGGTCGTGCTGGACAAGCCGGTGACCGGCATCGCTCCGGCGACCGTGGCGCCGAGGAACTACCTCGACCAGTTCGCGCAGCCGAAGCTCAACAAGACCATCTTCGACGTGGTCGGGTACGGCACCGAGGTCCGCAAGCCGGAGTCGGGCCCGCAGAAGCCGCAGCCCATGAGCTACCCGCTGCTGCGCCGCTACACCACCTCGCCGGGGCAGAAGCTCACCCCGCAGATCCTGCAGATGAACGGCAACCCGAACGACGTCCACGGCGGTGGCGGCACCTGCTTCGGTGACTCGGGCGGCCCGAGCTTCCTCAACGGCTACCTGGTCACGGTCACCAGCTACGGCTACACGGACAACTGCCGTTACCTCGGCGGTTACCAGCGGGTCGACATCCCGGTCGTCCAGAACTGGCTCGCCACGATCCGGTAACAGCTCACCGCTCCACCACTCGGCGGGTGCCTCCCTCGGCCGACGGTTGGAAGCTGCTCGGGGACCCGCTGCCGCTGCGCCAGCCGCTGGAGAA